>JAJBTS010000084.1 GCA_020860885.1 Bacteroidales bacterium | reverse complement strand
ATCAGAAAACAACCAAACTGCCTGTCGAATTCGCAAGTAAAGAAAGTATGTATATTCACAGTAAAACTTATGTGAGAGAGGATAAACCATGTCCTACATTACCCGACAAGAAAAAAGAACAAGATAATATCAACGATATACCCTGGTATGATTTTTAATTCCTGAGTTCCTTTGATTGCCATAGTATAAGCTTTGTAGAAAGTTGATCTTAGAGATATGTAATGCGGCTATTTTTATTTTTCGATTAAATTATTACTTTTGCCAAGTTAATAATTTATTATGAAAAAAACAGCTTTACTCTTCTTTATAGCACTTGGATTACTCTTCTTTTCTCAGTCGGTAAATTCTCAAAATACGCAGGAACAGGAAACAAAACGTGTGTTCAGGCACCTGTTTGTAGAGGGTGCACTTCCCTATAATATGGCTTCTATCAATTACGAAGACCGTACAGGCCGGTTAGGACTTGGCTTTAGATTCGGTGTCGGGCTTATCGAGGCAGAGAAGCCGGATTATTCCGGTCCTTTGTGGAAACCGGAAACAAAGACTGTTTGTATTATACCAGTGGGTATTAATTATCTCTTAGGGGATAAAGATTTTCCCCACTGTATTGAAATGGGAGCGGGAGTCGCTTTTCTTACGGAGGGTGTGATCTTAAGAGAACAAAAGACAGGTAAGAAAGCGGGAATTGTGATAGGTCATTTTCAGCTGATGTACCGATATCAGCCTCTTCGGCAAAATTTGGTTTTCAGAGCAGGGTTTATGCCTCTTTGGGGTATAGTAACACGAGATATAATGGTGGGTGGAGGTATTAGTCTCGGGTATATGTTTCATTGATGGATCACCAAAGGCTTAATTGCCCATCTTTAGGTTTACCCTGAGGCTTATTTGCATCCCCGTAAACGGTTTTGCCTCCGTATTTGTAGGAAGTATCCCGTTCGTACTGAATCCAATCATCAAGAAAATCATTCGGAGTAAACGTCTTCTCTATTTTATGAGATATTTTGGAAAGATTTTTTAATGCTTCCGACTTATCTTTATCACCTAATTTTGCCTGGTGGATCGCTTTGTCAAACACCTCGATCGTTTCATCGTAGACTTTCAGAGGAACAGGGAAAGGATGTCCGTCTTTTCCTCCATGGGCAAAAGAAAAACGGGCCGGATCGGAAAACCGAGACGGGGTGCCGTGTATTACTTCGCTCACCAATGTCAGGGATTGTACCGTACGCGGTCCGACTCCCGGGATAAGCAATAATTCTTCCATGGTTTGTACATCCGATTCATGCGCCAAAGTGAGTGCCGCTCCTAACCGTTTCAGGTTAACGTCTTCTTTTTTAACTTCATGATGGCGTGGCATAATCAGGTTAATTTCCTTCATCATGCGGGTCGGTGATTCTGTTGTTAATTGCAGAATTCCTTTTTTAGTAGAGCCTGCAAGTTTGTCGGTCAGATTCAGGATCATACCTTTGTTTTGTCCGCAAACGGAAGTGTGAGGTTCCACCATAAAATCCTGAATATGAGAAGAAAGCCAATGGTAACGGCGCGCCATCCGGTTGTAGGAGTTCATTCCTTGCTGAACCACTACCCATTCACCCTGCTTCGTTACTATAAAATTATGAAGATAGAGTTGATAACCATCCTGCACGGCGGTATTATCTATTTTGGCAGTCAGCTTACTGGTTCTTATTAAAGTTTCTCCGTCTAACCCGGTTTTATTTCCTAATTTTAATAATTCATCCGGAGTTTGCCTCGAAGACTTTCCACGTCCGCCGCATACATAGATTCCGATTTCTTCGGATCGTTTGTTTATCGCTTTTTTGAGGGCATTCATTACAGAGGTTGTTATTCCTGACGAATGCCAGTCCATCCCTAAGACACATCCTAAGGATTGAAACCAAAAAGGATGACTCAGTCGTTGGAGTAATGCCTTTTGCCCGTATTCAAATACAATCGCTTCAACTATGGCTCCTCCCAGCAGTTCCATACGGTTAGCCAGCCAGGGAGGCACCGTTCTGTAGTGCAGGGGTAAATCAGCATGACCTCTTTTCATATTATACAAATTTAATACAACAAAATGATTTTCTGAAGTGTTTAAAGGCAAAGAAACTTAATAAAAATAAAATTATGAGTTCAATTAAGATCGAAGCTTCAGACCATATCCAGGGTTCTACTTCTGCTCCCATTGTACTGGTAGAATATGCAGATTACCAATGTCCTTACTGTGGACAGGCGTACCCTATCATAAAACAATTGCAGAAGAAATTTGGTGAAAACATGGCATTTGTTTTCCGTAATTACCCCATTCAGGAATTGCATCCGTATGCTTTACATGCGGCTATTGCTGTGGAAACAGCTTCCTTGCAAGGTAAATTCTGGGAAATGCACGATATGATTTTTGAAAATCAACGGAATTTAGACGATCAGTCATTGGTCGACTATGCACGAAGGATAGGAGTTGATACCGAGAAATTTGAAAATGATTTCGGAAGCAAAGCAACCGTGAATAAAGTAGAGAAAGATATGGAATCCGGAAATGAGGCCGGAGTTCAGGGTACACCGGCTTTTTTCGTTAACGGAAAATATTTTACAGGGAACTGGACCACTTCAGAGTTTATGGAATATCTGGAATCTTTATTAAAAGATGCATGAATATAAATTCGTAGAATAACAAATATCTAAAATAAAGTTTGCTTAAGGGAGGTTGTGTAAATACAATTTCCCTTATTTCTTTTTAAACTTATCTTATAATAATGAATACCTTAATTTTAAGATACTTATTGCAGAATAATTAAATATATCGTATTTTTGCGCCTCACTTATTAATACAATCGGATGCAGGATAGAAAGAAGATAATGCTGGTTACTTCATGGGTAAGTGTTCTGGGAAATGCATTTTTATCACTCCTTAAGATAGTTATTGGTATAATTTCCGGAAGTTTGGCCGTATTAAGTGATGGTTTGGATTCTGCTGCAGATGTGGTTACTTCTTTGGTGATACTGATTGCAACTCCGATTATTAGCCGCCCTCCTAATTCAAAGTATGCTTACGGACAAGAAAAAGCAGAGAATATGGCTTCTACCATACTTTCTTTTGTGATTTTATTTATGGGAGGGCAAATGTTTATTACTTCTATAGGAAGAATTATACATCCGGGACAGGTAGAACTTCCTTCAATGATAGCCATATGGGCTACGATAATATCTATTGTTGGAAAATTACTTTTAGCCCTTTATCAGTTTCAGCAAGGAAAAAGAGCGGAATCTTCCATGCTGAAAGCCAACGCAATAAATATGCGGAACGATGTGGTTATTTCCGGAGGAGTATTATTAGGTCTGGGTTTCACTTTTGTTTTAAAATTACCTATTCTTGATCCTATTGTTGCTTTACTGATCAGCCTTTACATTATGTATTCTGCTATTGGTATTTTCCGCGATGCGAATGTAGTTCTGATGGATGGAATGTCGGATACTTCTATTTATAAAAAGATTATTGCTGCGGTGGAGAAAGTTCCCGGCGCCAGCAATCCTCACAGAATTCGTTCCAGTCAGGTCGGTAATATGTATAATATTGTACTGGATATTGAAGCGAATGCGGATCTTTCTCTCAAAGAAGCTCATGAAATTGCTCAGGAAGTGGAAGAAAGCATTAAAACATCTATTGAAAATGTGTATGATATCGTAGTTCATGTGGAACCCCAAGGCGATAATCATTGTAAGGAAAAATACGGAATAAATAAGCACAATCTGCAGGAAGAGTGATATTCGTATATTTAGTATAACTCACAAAGAGGAATAAAAACCTCCTATTTTATTGTTTATGAAGAAATATTTTTTGTATCTGATGCTCAGTGTAATGAGCGTCGGGTTAGGTGTGGCACAGGAGCGTGTGGCTTTAAGTGAATTGAATATTCGCCTGATGAGTTCAGGAAGTGGAAATCCTAAGGTAAATAAAAGCATTGATGGTAATCCGATTACATTGAATGGGAAAGTATACCAGGGAGTGGGTACACACGCCGATAGTAAAATGATTGTTTCCCTCGGAGGAAAAGGAAAACGCTTTACTGCTTTGGCAGGACTGGATGATGAAAGTTCGGAAAAAGGATCTGTTGTCTTTCGTATAGAAGCGGATGGAAAAGAAGTGTACAAATCTCCTTTGATGAAAAAAGGCAAAAAACCGGTCAAAATAGATGTCAACCTGAAAGGAGTGGACAGGCTGGTATTGGAAGTCTTATCCGGAGGAGATGGAATAAATAATGACCATGCAGATTGGGCGGAGGCCTATTTTGAAATGGTTGAAGGAAAACCGGTAGCTGTTCCTGAAACGGAATTGATCTCTGTTGAAACCGATAATTTTTTATTGACCTTCAGTGTCGATAAAGAGAAAAACCTAATGCAGCAATATCTGGGAAAGAAAGGTGACCTGGACGTTATCTTTCAAAGAGGCGAACGCAAAAATCAGGCTTATCCCACCATTCAAAGCAGCAGCAATTTTGTTTATTGGGGAGAACCTGCATTGCATGTGGTTCATTCCGACGGACATACTTCTACCATGCTGAAATATGTAAAACATGAGACAGAAAAGATAGATGAAAATGTTTCTCAAACCATTATTACATTACAGGATCCGGTATATGCTTTTTATACGGATATTTTCCTGAAAACGTATGCTAAAGAGAATGTGATAGAGCAATGGACCGAAATATATCATCAGGAAGCCTCTCCGGTTACTATTAAACAATCCGCCTCAGCTGCTCTTACTTTGCATGCTAAGGAATATTGGTTGACACAGTTTACGGGTGATTGGATGGATGAGTTTAATGTGGATGAATATCCTTTAACGGTAGGTTCGAAAGTGATAGAAAACCGATGGGCATTACAAGCTCCAATGGGCGTCAACCGCATTTTATGCTCTCCCTGAATGAAAAGTCTTCCGAAACGGAAGGCGAAGTGCTGGCTGCAACGTTGGCCTGGTCGGGCAATTACCAATTGAAATTCGAACAGACCACTTACGGTTATCTAACTGCTGTGGCCGGAATGAATCCCTGGTCGTCGGATTATAGATTAGTTGCCAGTAAACGTTACAAAACGCCTGCTTTGATTTATACGTACAGCACAACGGGAAAAGGTCAGGCCAGCCGCAATCTGCACCATTGGGCTCTTAATTATAATGTAAGAGACGGTCATACCCCGCTAAGGACGATCTTTAATAACTGGGAGGCTACGGGAATGGATACTTCGGACGAACGGATTATCCCTTTTCTTAAGCCTGCTCATGACCTGGGCTTCGAATTGTTTCTGCTCGACGATGGTTGGTTCGGATTAAAGGATAAAGCCCGCGTTTTGGGAGAATGGAACCCAACACCTATCCGCCATCCTTATGGAATGGGACCTATTATTCAAGAAGCCGGTAAGATAGGTATAGATTTCGGATTGTGGGTAGAGATGGAAATGGCTAATCCTGAAGCACGGTTAGTAACCGAGAATCCGGAGTGGCTTTTAACGGATCCTCACAGAACTCCTCACCTGCAAAGAGGACAGTATGTCCTAGATCTTTCTAATCCGGAAGTACAGGAATTCTGCATTAACGCTTTTCATGGTATTATAAAAAACAATCCGGGAATCACATTTGTAAAGTGGGATTGCAATAGTCCTTTCCATAATCCTTATTCTCATTATTTGGGAGATAACCAGCAACACCTGTGGTATGAATATACTCTGGGGCTTTACCGGATCTTTGAAGAAAGTGTAAAATTGCATCCTGATTTACAGATGATGCTCTGCGCTGCAGGAGGAGGACGTTGTGATTATGGAGCTTTGCGTTACTTCAACGAATTCTGGACCAGCGATAATACAAACGCTATGTCGAGAGTATTTATTCAATGGGGAGCTTCTCATATTTTTCCTGCGAAAACCCATGGCGCCCATGTAACTCATATGGGAAATCATCCGTTCAAATTTGCTTTTGATGTAGCTATGAGTGGATGCCTGGGTATGGATGCCGATCCTACGAAAATGTCGGAAGAAGAAAAAAGAGTAACCCTGCGGGCAGTCGATGCTTATAAGAATAAACTACGTCCTGTAGTGCAGTTCGGTGATTTGTACCGGTTGGTTTCTCCTTACGAAAACTCACGTTCTGTAGTTTCTTATGTAGAAGCCGATAAAAAAGGAAAAGCTGCTGTATTCATATACCAGATCAAAGATGATAATTCCGGGATAACCGTAAAACTGCAGGGATTGGATCCTGAAAAGACTTACGTACTTGAAGAAGTTAACATAGATTCTCCGGAAGCGGCTAAATGCAAACAGAACGGACAGTCTCTTTCCGGTGCGGAACTGATGAATACGGGTATTTATTTCGATTGTACAAAGCGCTTGGACAGTGCTTCCGTTTATTTATCAGAAAGATAATTCCTGCTCCGTATAAATTTATTGCATCCGGTAGATTATTTAGTAGATCCTGAAACATTCAACAGGCATATTTTGTTTGTTTTTACAGAGTATTATTATTAATCTGCCGGAT
>JAJBTS010000269.1 GCA_020860885.1 Bacteroidales bacterium | reverse complement strand
TATATACACCTTTCTGAAGATAAGCAGTATTCAAATTTGTTACTGTTTCAGCGGTAACAGAAGCGGACTGTGTTACTACTTTCTGGCCTTGTACATTATACAGACTGATTACCGCATCGCCGCTTATTCCGGAGATACTTAAAGAAGATCCGTCCTGTTGTATATTCAGCGTTTCAACCTCTATCCCGGGAGTTGAGGTAGGATCCGTGGTTGCCGCGCTATAGAATAAGTTAAATTCTGCCATACAAGTATTATTGTCTCCATTGGCCGCACGCTTATTCACTAATTTCACATATTTCCCTTTGATAGGTTCAAAGAAAGAACGTTTTACGCTGGAATTATTTTCAAAAGTTCCTTGTGCAACCAATTCACCATCTTCGTCCAGAGAATCGGAAACATAGAATTCGTAATCGCCGATACGTCCGTTGGTATGATTCTGACGGGGAAGATATTCAAATCCTGAAAGGGAATAAGTAGAATCTATCTCAAAAACAATAGAATGAGGGAAAGGAGGCGTTGCAGATGACCATGCAGAATGCCAGTAAGTAGACTGATTGCCATCGATAGAATGGAAGCCGCGTCCGTTGTTAGCTCCTTCGCCGGTCAATTCCTGCGTGCTGACTTTTCTTACTGTTAATGCTTTTTGCGGAACATATAAATGAGTAGGCGCTATACCATCCGCTTTGGGCACATTGACAGGAATAACAATTTTCTTATTGCTTCCACTGATAGCGACAGGGTCCTGCATTTTACCGACTACTTTAGTTCCAACCGTCTCCATCCCTTGCGGATGGCGGATCACTTCCAGTTCCTGGACGCTTCCTGTTCCGGTAGAACCTGCTTTAGTCTCGATAACTAAAAAGTAACGAAAATCGTTGCGGGTGTCAAAGCCAATAGAGATCAGGTCCGTCAGATCCAAACCGAATTCCATAGGTTCTCTGTTTATTACCCGGTTGTATTCTCCCAAAAGAGGTATGGTATCAAATCCTGCATAATTAAAGTGTTCGGCAACCACCGTTTTCTCGGGAGCGGTAGCATCCGGATCGCTGCTTACGCCAATCGATATTCTTATGTTGCACCGTTGGTTGAAATCCATCTTAATACGGAAGACGTCCAAAGGTTTATAATTTTTACGGATATAATAAAGTTCGGCGCCCAAACCTCCGCCGTACGTTTTTACTATTTTATAAGGAACATATACACAACCGTTGTTGCCCCAGTTCCCCCATGAGTTCAGCATGATGAGTGCACCCCGTTCATCGTCATCGATTTGTCCGTTTCCGTTCAAATCGTATTCAATATTATCGTCGTACCCGGACCAGGTCACTCCATGATCGATGGTTGGTCCATAAGCCGTAACAATTAATTCCCCGGCTTTGTACGATCCGGAAGGGATCTTTGCAGTGACCCATCCGGAAGAAGCCGCTGCGGCTCCGGCTACACCGCCCTCATTGAAAGATTCATCTCCATGATGGTTATAGATCCACCATTTAACGTATTCGATCGCCTCATCGGTATTCATTTTAATATCCGCTGTTTTTTCCAGACGGTTATCCATAGCAGAGCGCCATTTATCATAACCATTCATCCAGCCGTACCGGGGATATTTATCGGGCCAGCTCACATTTCCTCCATATACCGTATTGTACTGGCGTCCACCGTAAGTAGGTACATTTGGAATACCATTAAACATAGCCATTTTTTCTTTATCCGAATTTTGCCCTGTCAGCATCCAGGTAAAATGAGAGGGATACATATTTGCCTGCACTTTCCCGCTTAAGTCCCGGTAGTTATTAATCTCGTAAGCAAACATATAGCAGATACGTGAAGCAGATCCGCAAGAACCCATGGAACCTTGATTAACAAGAGAACTCATATATTTCGACTGAGTGTGATCGACACGCTCCGGAAGTGTAGTGCGAAGCTGTCTTAATTCCTGTAGTTTACTGAGTATTTCTTCTTCAGAAACGTACTCGATATTCTCTTTTTCCCTGTATCCGGTTTGAGCCATGGCCCAGGACATACCGAATAATAGCCCTAAAAACAGCAAACAAAATTGCCGTAAGAATGCTTTTCCACTCATGGTAGTTAATTTAATAATATACTTTTACAAAGATAATTTAAACCAATCAATATTATATTATTTTGAGGTTTTTTAAGTTCTGTACTCACTACAGAATACTCTTTCCTATCATTAATGAAACATTTTATTCTGATTTTAATATCTTTTGGGGATTCTCGCGGGCCGCTCTGTATACCTGCCAGGCAATAGTACATAAAGAGACGACCAAAGTGAAAGCAAATGCCGCTATAAAAACCCATACCGACAAAGGAGTTTGTATGGCAAAATTCTGAAGATAGGAGATAACAATGAAAAAGGTAAAAGGAAGAGTGAGAAGAAAAGACAATATCAAGACTAATAAATATCTTTTCATTAATAATTTTATGATTAGGGAAAGGGGAGCACCATGCACTCTTCTGATAGCGATAGTTTTATGTTGCAATTGTATATCAAATAAAGAAATACCAAACAATCCCAGCATGGAAATAAGAATGGCAACCAGTGTGAAACCGGAAAACAATACGGCCAACTTTTTTTCTTCTCCATACATTTTCTCCATATCGTCTTCCAAGAAGAAATAATAAGGTAATTCCTGCCCCATTAAATCACCGTATTCCTTTTGCAAAAAAGCCAGGGCTTCTTTTTCTTTGCCCGAAACGATGGAAAGAATCAGAGAAGAGGATGAACCGATTGTACCATTCGATAAAAACAAGATTGCCGGATAAGCCTTATTATTCCATCCCTGTACGTGAAAATCCCGAATTACACCTTTGATACGAAAACGAAATCCATCGGTATAAATTAAATCTCCACCCTCTGCCGAAGCCAATTTCATAAGATCGGTTTCCAGTACAGCCTCTTTATAATCTGTTATTCCTAATAATTTCAAAGCAGACTCACTAACGATCAGATCCGGTTCGTAACTCTCCGGATCATTTTCCCACCATTCTCCATCAACCAATTGAATATTAAACAGACGAACCCAATCTAATGTAACGGGCACCAAAGATGTTTTTCTATATTCTTCGCTTCCCTGTGTCCGGACTTCAAAATTACCTGCTCTTATCTGAGAAGGAGGCAAACCATAGCTTATACCTTCAAATAAGGGAGAGGATTTGATTTTTTGCTCTAATACTTTTTTGACAGAAACGGATGCTTCGTTATTTTCAGGATCAAAAGTTGTTATCATTACATTGCCGGTCCGATAGCCGGGATCCGCTTTGGTAATAAAAAAGAATTGTTTCACAAAGAACAAAGAAACAGTGAGTAAAAGGATTGCCAGAAAATATTGAAATCCCAGAATAAGAGTCCTCACTAAAGGAGTGGTTTTTATCTTACTGATTGTGCCTATACTGGTAACCGGAGTACTTTTGCTATATTTAAAATAAGGATAAAGAGTGGTGAGGACAGGTAAAATAAGTAAAAACCCGCCGGCAAGCACAACTGTAAATTTCCAGCTATACATCTGATTTATTCCTAAGTAAGTAAAAAGGACAGGCGAGAGAGTGTGGGCAAGAAGAACACTTCCGAGCAAAGCAATCGTAATAAGAAATATATTCTCGATCCATAGTTCAAGAAACAGATCTTTTTTTCCTACTCCTAATACCTTTTTAATTCCGATTTCTTTCCCTCTTTGTAATACGACCAATGTAAACAAATTAATGAAATTGGAGATTCCTATCATCAGGATTACACCAACGGCTGCGATCAAAATCAGAATCGATTCGTAATTTCCCTGTTTGAACGAAGATCCTTGGGTAAGTGTGCGATCAAAATAAAACTCTTTGAAAGGAAACAATTGATAACGATAAATAATATAATCCTTTTCTCCCTGAAAACACCCGTATTTATCATTTATTATTTTGTAATCGGATCCCGGATGCAATAGAACTAAAGTTAATTGTTGTCCTTTATAATTCATCGGCAATCGTTCCTGCGGAGAGGCCAGCAGGATATCGAATGAAATACTGCTTTTAATAGAATGATCATCAATAATTCCGGAAACAGTATATAAGCTTCCTGAAGCCAAACGTATGGTTTCTCCCAGAGGATTCTTATCCTGAAAAATCCTTTTTACAAAAGATTCCGTTAAAAAAGCCGCATCCGGAGAAGAAATATCCGGATTACCTTTTCCCAGAGGATAAGGTACCAGTTGAAAAAAACTTTTCTCTGCGATCACCACATCCGCAATTACAGGATCTTTACTATGTTCTATCTCAACCGGATTCTGACCGAGTATCACTAAATTAGAAATAGCTTCTATAGCCGCATCCTGAGTTATATCCTTAAATCCGCCCGATCCGGAACCAAAATCAAAAACCCGCGAAGGCATTTTCACTTCCTGAATGGATTCCTGCTCGAAAGTCGTCAGGAAAAGCCGGTCCAGATGAGGAATAAAACGATCCGTATGTATTTCGCTATAGATATATCCTGTAATAACCATCAGGCAGGTAAGACTCAACATCAAACCCAATACATTCATCAGAGAATATAATTTATAGTTAATTATCGATCGGATTATTAACTTTATAGAATTGAAAAACCGAATCCGTTTCATGAAACGCCCACTATTAATTGTTTCAAGGGGTGTTGCCCCTCGCTATTGCCATAAGGCTTTCAGCCTATTATTTATAACTGTTTACAACTACGAATAACCATACTGGTGACTGTTAACTGCTTACTGTTAACTGTTATAGAATGGCTTCCGTTACCACTTGCCCGTCGAATAATTCAATAACTCTTTCCCCATATCCGGCATCGTGCTGGCTATGAGTTACCATCACGATAGTAGTACCCTCATTATTCAATTCGGTTAATAAGTTCATCACCTCTTTCCCGTTTTTGGAATCCAGGTTACCGGTAGGTTCATCTGCCAGAATCAGCTTAGGATTAGAGACTACAGCTCTGGCAATGGCTACTCTTTGCTGTTGTCCTCCGGAGAGTTGTTGCGGAAAATGCCTGGAACGATGCGAGATCTGCATTCTCTCCATAACCGTATTTACGCGTTTTTTTCTTTCGGAGGATGAAATACCCATATAAAGTAAAGGCAATTCAATATTCTCGTATACGTTCAGTTCATCGATCAGATTGAAACTCTGAAACACAAAACCAATTACTCCTTTCCGGAGTTTTGTCCTTTCTGCCTCGGAGTAATCACTTACATCGATTCCTCCCAGGAGATATTTCCCTGAAGTCGGATTGTCCAGTAATCCGATAATATTCAGCAAAGTCGACTTCCCACAACCCGAAGGTCCCATTATAGCTACAAACTCCCCTTCTTTAATATGAATACTTACGTTATTCAACGCATGGGTTTCAACTTCTTCTGTTCGAAATACTTTTTTTAAGTTTTCTGTTTTAATCATCCTTGTATATTTTGATATATATTATTTAGTTATCAGATTTTAATACTTCTGCAGGATCCACCCGGGCTACTCTTAAGAGTTGTATCCTATTGGTGAGTAAAATAAGTAATGCTATACCCCAATAAACACAACCGAATACAATTAAGTACTTATCTACGGATAGATTCAGCAAAGGACTGCTTAGCCGGGAATAAATAAGTGAAAGAGGAAAAACAATCATACAGATTATACTCCATAGGATTATATATTTTCGGGAAAACAATGATAGAATATCTTTTACTTCCGCGCCATTGATTTTCCTTATCGCAATTTCTTTTTTTCTTTTCTGAGTATTCATCTGTATCGCTGAATATATACTTAAGAGGCAAATAATCAGACTCACACTTCCCAATACAAGGATCAATGAGATGATCCCGTCATACATCCGGATAGATCTTTGATGTACGTCTTTCATCTTTGCGGGAAAGAAAGTCTCTTTTTCCGACAAATATTTATTTTTAATAAGATACAACCAGGACAACTCAGAAATTTCTGTTTCTTTTTCAAGCCTGATGTATAAATATGTCTGACCCTGATTCATAGAAGAATAAGGCTGATACACCAATGGGCGGGAATGAGTTACCTTGTCTCCCGTTTTTTCAGTATCAGTAAATAAGCTATTTTCGACAACACCAACAATCGTATAGACCTCCCCATTCTCAGTTTCTATATTTTCTCCCAAAGCAGGTGACAATCCGTAATATTTATCTATGAACTCTCTATTAACAACTATGGAATTAGATTCGTTATTATCTTCAAACCATCTGCCGGATATAAGTTTCAGATCAAACAACTCATTAAGTTCCTTCGAAACAGAACACAACTTCACCCAAACCTGGAGAGAATCGTTAAGAATCAACGGTTGAGAATTACCCTGCGGAAAATAAAATTCATGATTGGTATACGCCACTTCTTTTACAGCCGGACAGGTTCGTATTTCATTTATCAAACTTAATTCTACTCCTCCATGGTTTTCCATTTCAACCACCAGAGTATTGTGATAAATTTCACTATCTACAGCAACAGGAACTGTTTTTCTTACTACAATAATAC
>JAJBTS010000323.1 GCA_020860885.1 Bacteroidales bacterium | reverse complement strand
AATACATACATCTTAATTTTATTTTTTAGTGTTAATAATCAATTTTTCCAAAAAACGAATTTGGTCTGCAAAGTAACGGTTTTTTTCTGGATAAATCAAATTTAACTTACGGATTATTTCCAATGCTTTTTCATATTTTTTCTGTTTCAGGTATATTTTCGCCAATGTTTCAGAAAAAAAACTATTTTCATCCACCGTATCGAGATTGGGGAATACTTCTTCGTTTACTTCTTCGGGACCTTTCAAGTCTATTTTTATTGGAGCTTTCTCATCTTCTTCCAGAAACCGGTCAATAGCATCCTGATGTTTTAACGGCTGAACGATTTCCTGATTCTCCTCCTTCTTCTGTGTTTCTTCCTTCAGGGAATAGGACAAATAATCGGTAGACAATAATTCGACAGAAGTCTCTGATTCGGACAACGGATTCTGAGAATTCGCCTGATGAGAAAGAAAAAAATCAATCAATTCGAATGACGATTCAGACAATCTCTGGTGCTCGCCTTGCAGTTTCTCTACGAAAGGGAAAAAATCTCTTTCCACATGATAAAACAACATCTTCCTGTCTCCCATATAGCAAGCCGTTTTCCTCAGGGAAGAATAAAAACGGCTATCTTTCACCTTCTTCAGATTCAGGGTATAAAGCAAATGGGCAGCCTGAAAATAAGGAAAATCCTCCAATATTTCCCCTAGCTCCTGCAGAATCTCATCATTCAATAATTCCGGTTGTTTGAGTAATTCGATAAAACGGTGTGCCTGCATAAAAAGATATTTACCAGTTAGCAACGGTAGCGTTGTATATCATATCTATCAACTCATCTACTATTTCGCGGTTCAAATTTTCCTGAACACCGGGATCTAAGGTCTGTCCACTGTCAAATTCTCTGGACGCAGAAAAAGACTGGTCGACATCACTCTCCGGTTCTTTATTATTGGTATATCTTACCTTTACTGTAATTGTTAATCGGGCCCGTGAAGCAAAAGCATCTTCTTTAACAGCCATCCCTTGTATATCGTAACCCGTAATTTCCCCTTCGATCTCAATATCTCCGTTATTAGGAACCGCCACCAAACGGGTCTGTTCTATAAACCGATTTCTCAGAGCCTGGTCAAATGTCTGGGATAAGGATGGATAAACCAACGGCGCCCTGTTAGGAAAATCCTGTATTGTAATAGTCTTTACAAGATCGTAGTTTATATTTCCTCCCTGAAAAGAATAGGATAGAGAACAAGATACAACCCAAGGAAGACTAAGAATGATAAGAAGAAATGAAAAGCCTCTTTTCTTCTGTATGATTTTATTTTCTTTATTCTTTAAATCGTTGTCCGTGTTTTTCATTGTACTTATTTTTCCTGCCTTATTCAAGTCCATATTCTTTAATTTTCCGATATAAAGTTCTTTCCGATATTTTCAGATCCTGAGCAGCATTCCTTCTTTTTCCGCTATGACGTTCCAAAGCTTTTATAATCATCTCTTTTTCCATATCCTCCAAAGATTTAATTTCTTCGGTTTCCGGCTCTGCAACTTTTATTTCAGGCTCGATTACGGTCGGTTCATCTTCGGTCACTTCATCCGCATACTGGAACAAAGGTTCTTCTTTTTTTATTAAGGGGGCGTAACTGCTTACCACAGGATAAGCAGGGGCTACTTCCGCACTTTCCGTTCCGGGAGCCGGGCTCGGATTGATATATCCGGGAACCAGCTTTTTAAGTTCATTGATATCTCTTTTCATATCAAAAAGAACCTGATAAAGAATTTCCCTTTCGTTTGCAAAAGAACGGGAATCCTGATCAGAGGGTATAACAGCCGGCAGTTGTTCTATATCCGGAGCCGATAAATAGGTTTTCAACCGGTCCGTATCTATTTCTCTCTCTTGTTCAAAGATAGACATACGTTCGGTAATATTTTTCAGTTCCCGTACGTTTCCCGGCCACCGGTATCTCATAAGCATCTCTCTTCCGTCGGCTGTCAGCGTAATAGCCGGCATCCGGTATTTCTCTGCAAAATCAGAACTGAATTTCCGGAAGAGTAAGTAAATATCTTCTCTTCTTTCCCGTAAAGGAGGAATATATATAGGTACCGTATTTAGCCTGTAGTAAAGATCTTCCCTGAATTTCCCTTTACGTATAGCATTCAACAGCTCCACATTCGTAGCAGCAACGATACGTACATCCGTTTTCTGGACTTTGGAAGATCCTACTTTAATAAATTCACCATATTCCAGCACCCGCAAAAGACGAGCTTGTGTAGCTATAGGCAATTCTCCGACTTCATCCAAAAAGATCGTTCCCTTATCGGCTACTTCAAAATAACCTTTCCTTTCGGCAAGAGCTCCTGTGAAAGATCCTTTCTCATGTCCAAATAATTCAGAATCAATGGTTCCTTCCGGAATGGCTCCACAGTTAACGGCAATATAAGGACCGTGTTTCCGGGCACTGTTCTGATGGATGATCTGAGGAAAAACTTCTTTACCGACCCCACTCTCCCCGGTTATTAACACAGTAAGATCCGTAGGAGCAATCAGGATAGCTTTCTCAATCTCCCGGTTCAGTTTGGCACTACTTCCGATAATCCCAAACCTCTGTTTTATTAATTGAACATCAACCATAATTTATTTAATATAAGAGGGTGTCCGTTTCAGGACAACCTCTTTTTCTTCATTATTATATTATCGAATATTTGCAATACTGATTATATCGGAAAATACTCCGGCTGCCGTTACTGCGGCGCCTGCTCCGTATCCTTTAATAATCATTGGATATTCATTGTAACGTTCGGTCGTAATCATGATAATATTATTGCTCCCTTCTAACTCGTAAAAAGGATGACTTCTATCGACAGCCTGCAATCCTACCGAACACTTACCATTATCCATTTCTGCAACAAACTGGAACCGCTTGCCTTCCTGCTCCAGTTCTCTTCTCTTATCTTCAAAGTTAGCATCCATTTCAGGAATATTCTTCCAGAAATCTTCCAATGAACCCTGAAAATACTTGTCAGGAATAAATAAGTTTTTGATGACATCTTCCTGCTCAATAGCATACCCAGCTTCACGGGAAAGAATAACCAGTTTACGGATTACATCCGTACCACTTAAGTCTATCCTGGGATCCGGTTCCGAGAACCCGGCCTCCTTTGCCAGGGCAATAGCTTTACTCAAAGGTATATCTTTACTTAATTTATTAAAAATAAAATTTACCGTACCGGACAATACAGCCTGCAGCTTTAATATCTTGTCTCCACTGTTGGTTAGGGCATTCATCGTATTGATAATGGGCAAACCGGCACCAACATTCGTTTCAAAGAGATATTTCACACCCGCTTTTCTTGCTGTCTCTTTCAATTTAATATAATGATGATAGACTGAAGATGCAGTAATCTTATTAGCTGCAACTACAGATATATTATTTG
Organism: Bacteroidales bacterium; assembly: GCA_020860885.1. Lineage (GTDB taxonomy): Bacteria > Bacteroidota > Bacteroidia > Bacteroidales > Azobacteroidaceae > Azobacteroides. The sequence continues at coordinate 3,126 of JAJBTS010000323.1, read as the reverse complement.
AAAGGAAATCTTCATACAAGCCTGCAATAGCAGGACTTGCTGTACAGTCAACAAATACAGGATTGAATATGTTCATTTCCAGAATCGCATCTTTAAGTAAAGAAGGGGTTGTTTTCTGACCTTCTTTACGTAGCACTTCCCGATAATTATTAAGATCGATCCCTTTGTGATCCAGAATCATTTTATCCGTACGGGCAATTCCCACTACATTTAACTTTAAGCCGTTATGCTCCATTAAAGTCTGTTGTTGCTGCCTGATCTGATCCAACAAACGTCCTCCTACCGTACCAATCCCTACGACAAAAATATTCAGCACCTGATAATCGGAAAGAAAGAATGCATCGTGTATCGAATTCAGTGCTTTAAGTAAATATTTACTCCGGATAATAAAAGATATATTGGTTTCACTGGCTCCTTGCGCACAAGCCTTTACACTTATTCCACTACGCCCCAGTGTTCCGAAAAGTTTACTGGCAATACCCGGACGGTGTTTCATATTTTCCCCGACAATAGCTACTGTAGCCAGTCCTTTCTCCGCTTTCACTTCGTGAATTTCACCCTGAGACAACTCCAATTTAAATTCTTCCTTTAAGACTTTAACAGCAAGATCTGCTTCACTGTCTTTAACAGCAAAGGAAGTGGTATTTTCGGAAGAAGCCTGAGCTACCATAAAGACACTGATTCCGGCTTTAGTCAGCGCTTTGAAGATACGGTAGTTGATACCTATTACACCTACCATACCAAGCCCCTGCACTGTAATCAGACAAGTATCACTGATAGAAGAAATCCCTTGTATCAATGCTTTTCCGTTATTCTTTTGTTCTTTGGTGATATAAGTTCCCGATGATTCGGGATTGAATGTATTCTTAATGAGAATAGGGATATTCGAATGATAAGCGGGATAAATAGTAGGAGGATAGATAACTTTCGCTCCGAAATTACTTAATTCCATTGCTTCCAGATAAGAAAGATGTTCAATAACATACGCATTGGTTATTACCCTGGGATCGGCTGTCATAAAACCGTCCACATCTGTCCATATCTCCAGAATAGTTGCTTTTAATACTGCAGCTAAAATAGATGCCGTATAATCCGAGCCTCCCCTCCCCAGGTTACTTACTTCACCGGTTTCCTTATCCGCGGCTATAAATCCCGGAACGACGGATATTTTTGAAAGGTTGACAAAAGTATCTCTGATCAGTTGTTCACTCAACTCCAGATCAACAATATGTTTTTCAAACTGTTTCTCCGTTTTAATAAAATTACAGGCGTCAAAAAGCCGGGCGTCTTCCAATACATTCGAAATGATCAGAGAACTCAGGCGTTCTCCATAACTTACAATTGTATCCGATGTTTTCTGAGATAAATCTTTTACAAGAAAAACTCCCCGTAAAATATTGCTTAACTCTTCAAGAAAGGAAGAAATTGATTTCATTAGGACATTTCTTTTCTCCTGATCTCCAACCAATTTTTCCACCATATCCATATGTCTGACAATAAGCTGGTTGTACTCTTTCTCATAGGCATAATCGCCCTGAGCCGCTAATCTCGACATATTTATAAGTTGATCGGTTACTCCACCCAATGCGGAAACAACTACTACGACCGGTTCTTTCACAGATTCAACGATCTTTTTGACTTTTATTATGCTATTTACGGAACCAACCGAAGTTCCGCCAAACTTCATTACTTTCACTTTAATTCAAATTAAATATGGGAAGTTGAAACCCGAATATTGAAAACTGAGTGTTCACTGTTAAATTGAAATATTTATATAATGCTCTGTTTCAATTTCAATTTCAACCTTTAATAATATAATAGTACTATCTCTCTTAAGCTTCTCCCACAGGGCCCATTATCGGCGGGTTAAAACCTTTTCCCTGCAATTTAATTTCTCCGTTTTGAGATTCGTATTTCTTAATATTATCCATCAAAGCCAACATCAATCTTTTAGCGTGTTCGGGAGTCAATATAATACGTGATTGCACCTTTGCTTTAGGAACTCCGGGCATGAGACGTACAAAATCGACTACAAATTCTGATGAAGAATGAGCAATAACTGCTAAATTGGAATAAATGCCTTGAACTATCTCGTCTGTTAGCTCAATCTGGATGTTGTTTTGTTGTTTGTCCATGATTTTTTTCTTTTCTGACAAGCTGTCATATTTTAAAAAGCAAAAGTAATTATAATTATCCATATTCAATATACTTTTCTTGAAATTTAGAGGACTAAATCATCCCTTCTAATAAATGAAGTTATTTTCTAAAAAAACGGCAAGGAAGGTGTTAAGACGAGATATAGGGAGTGAAGGAAAGAAGAGAATATTAAAAAAGAGAGTAGTTTCTGATTACAGAGGAACTACTCTCTATTATTTTGAGGTTGCCCCCCAAATTAATACCCCCCCTAAAGGAGGCTATTGCTATTCAACGGTTTAAAAAGTCCTCTTTAGGAGATAAAAATTCTTTTGGGAAAGCTTCTTTACTTATTAATCCTTCAACACTTTTAATAATTCAGGCAAAAGACCCGAAATTGTATCTTCCGTCTGTGCTGTATAGATATTATCTGCAACTACATACTTTTCATCTGTACCTATACTGTTTTGAACAACAGTTTTAATAAAAGGATGTAAAGCGACCTTCTTCCCTTTACCAATTTCTAATTTATCAAAAAGTAATGCCGCTGCACAATGACCCGCCAGTATTTTATTTTTATCATTAAAATTTTTCATTACAGCCAACATATCCTGATTAAATTGTTTTCCTGCATTTTCATTAAACTTAGGAATTGCATCTCCACAAGCAAAAACCAACGCATCGTACTCATTTTCATGGCCTTTGAGGTTCGCAACTACATCATCGGTTTCGATCTTTATCCCTGAATTGGTTTTTACCTGAACCGTTTCTGATACCGCAAACGTTTTAAATGAGATACCATTTTCAAAAAACGCTTCTAAATACTGGAACAAACCGGACCCGTTTACCGGATCAACTACTAATACCGCTACTTTCTTTTTCATAATTCAATTTTTTAATAAGTCAGACAATAGTTACTTCTGGTAATTTTATTACTTTTGTCACGCAAACATACGATGAATAATTTCTATTTGCAAGAGCTAAACTTTGAAT
>JAJBTS010000043.1 GCA_020860885.1 Bacteroidales bacterium | reverse complement strand
CGGTTACTCATTTTGCAGTACCTGCTGCTTTAAACGTGCAAGCCTGGATAAAAGTGCCCAACCTGACTGGTACAAAAACCATTGTTTGCTGGAAAGATGTAGTCAATGACGGCAATGCTGTTCTCTTTCGTTTGTATAACGATAAATTACAGTTCGGAGAATGGATCGGAAACTGGAAGGAAATCAATTCTTCCGTAAGTATCCGTGCCAATGAATGGACGCATGTGGCTGTTACCCGTAAAGGAACGAATGCGAAATGTTATGTGAACGGAGTATTGGCCGGGACTTCCGACGCTATGAGCAACACTCCCCAGGCAAAAACCGATCGCCTGACCTTAGGCGCCATCACGATCAATGCTTCCGAATCTTTTGTCGGAACTCTCAATGAAATAAGAATATGGAACGCAGAGCGTACCGCCGAAGAGATTGCTGCTCATTATCTGGTAGGTTTGAAGGGCGACGAATCCGGCTTAATAGGTTACTGGCCGTTGAATGGCGATGCGAACGATAAGTCTTCTTCCGGAAGAAATGGCACAGTAACGGGAAGTGCTATGTATGTAGACCGGTTTACTACGGAGCTTCCTCTTTTAAATAGTGTGGTTTTCTTCGAAAATGCAAATACTACACCGTATATTGAAGTCAGTGGTAACCAGTCCGGAAATGTTTTCTGGGCGGTTACAAAGGAGGATGTATCTTCTTTAACTCCTTCTGAGATCTTAGGGAAAGATTCCAGAGTGATCGCCTCCGGCAATGGCATTTACAGTTCTCCGAATTCCGTAGGGAGATTGGGTTTTTCCCGCACTTTAACGGTAGGATCTTCTTACAAAATACATGCGGTAATCGTTAATAAAGAAGGGCGTTTGTCGGCAACGAAGACTTCCTCTGCCTTTGTATATCAGGGTTTATCGGCCCTTCCTCTGGGATGGCACAGTACGGATGTAGGAGAAATTGGTCAGCCGGGTACTACAACTTACAAAGATAATACGTTTACTGTAAAAGGTAGTGGAACAGGAATACAGGGAACAGCCGATCAGTTCCATATCGTTTATCAGGAATACAAAGGAGATGTGGAAATTACGGCTGAAGTGGTCTCTACAACAGGAAGCAATACTACTGCGGCGGTGATGATACGGGAAACACTGAATGCGGATGCCAGATACATTCTCGCAGGTATTACAGGGGATAACATTTTCTCTAACCGGAGAAGTTCGGGAAAATCAACTACTTCTTATTTGGCTGAAGAAAAAGATGCTGCCGGATGGCTGAAAGTCATCCGGAAAGGAGAATTCGTAGCTTCTTACTATTCGAAAGACGGCACTACATGGACAGAGATCTATTTTCCCCAGTCCGTAGGACTGAATGAATCTGTATTCGTGGGTTTAGCTGTATCATCGAACGATAACAACATCCTGGCCGAAGCTGTATTTCGGAATGTAACGGTAAAAGCTCCCGGAGAAGAGGTATATCTGTCTGATAGAGGCGTTTATTTCTACAAGAAAAAATACATTCCGGAACCTATTCCTACTTATGCAGCCAACAAACACTTGTTGCCCGTACCGGTTATAGACGATCATAAGGAATGGCTGGCGATGTACGATAAAACCTGGCAGATCGCCTTCACCAATATGAAAGCTCCTCCGGCAGGTTCTCCTCTGGTGGCCAACTGGTACGATGAAGCTTTGGATGGAAATATTTTCCAGTGGGACATGATATTCATGGCTATGTTCGGACGGTACGCCCATCATATATTCCCCGGTGTGCAATCACTGGATAATTTTTATGCCCGTCAGAAGATCAGCGGAAGTATTGCCCGTGTGTACAACGAGAAAACCGGAGTGGAAAATGCACAGGATGATTCCCCGAACCTGATCAATCCTCCTATTTTCAGCTGGGCGGAAGTAGAGAATTATAAAGTTACAGGCGATAAATCCCGTTTCGAGCATATTCTACCGGTATTGGAGAAATATTTTGAATTTGTTGAGAAAGCCCGTTGCGGAACCGATACTCCTCATAAATTGTACTGGAGCAACGGACAGGCTTCGGGAATGGATAACACCCCGAGGGATACGGGCCGTCCTAACGCGCATCATTCTGCTGACCATCAGGGTTGGGTGGATATGTCGTCTCAGATGGTGATCCAGTGCAACAACCTGGCAACGATCTGCGAGGAATTGGGCTATACGGAGAAAGCGGAGAAATACCGTACCAAAGCGAATGAAATTGCAGAAAGGATCAACCAGTGGTTGTGGAATGAAGAAGAGGGTATTTATTACGACGTAAATGTGCAGGGGAAGCATACGAATTGGAAAACCGCTGCCTGTTTCTGGCCTATGCTGGCAGGAATTACTACGCCGGAACAAGATAACAAACTGGAAGAACACCTGAGAAATCCCGACGAGTTCTGGAGAGAAATGATATTCCCGTCTTTAGCGGCCAGTCATCCGGAATACAAATCCAATGGCGGTTATTGGAGGGGAGCTGCCTGGGCGCCTACCAATTATGCTATAATCAAAGGACTTGAAATGGTGGGAAAAAATGCGTTTGCTGCCGAAGCGGCAGAGAAATACGTACAGGGAATCTATGAAGTTTTCCTGGAGACAGGTACTTTGTGGGAGAATTATGCGCCGGACAGGGTAGATGGCAAACTGAATCCCGGTGTGCACGATTACAGCGAAGAGTATTTCTGCCGTAAAGACTTTGTGGGATGGACAGGCTTAGGTCCTATTTCCCTCCTGATTGAGAATATACTGGGTTTCCGTCCGAACGGAGCAGAGAAAATACTGACCTATTATCTTCAAAGGAGCGACAGGCATGGTATCCAAAATCTGAGGATGGCGGATATCACCACTTCTATCCTTACCGAAGACCGTAAAAACGATCTTAGTAAGGCTGTAGTAACTGTGGAATCGGATAAACCTTATAAATTGATCATTCATTTTAACGGTACGATACGGACCTTTGAGGTGAAAGAAGGAACCAATAAATTCACTCTGGAGGAAGGTACAGCTCTGGAAGAGGTCGTGAACCCGGAGAACTTCCGTTTGTTAGCCAATCCTGTAGAAAGTGAATTGTCTTTTGAACTGAATTTGAGTAAACCGCAAAAGGTAGACGTAAGTATCAATGATTTGCAGGGAAGCAAAATCGCAGATTATTCGGAATATATGCAGCAAGGAGTATCCCGGAAAGTTTTATCTGTGGAAGATCTGAGTCAATCGGTTTATTTGCTGGCAGTTGCTACCGACGAAGAACGGTTTGTAGCTAAATGGATTAAAAAGTAAGTAGTAAGTGAATAAATAAATAAAGTAATTTTTTACCATACACTATGGATTCTCATTTGTTAACCTTAAATTTGAACCAAATATCTGTAGTGTATGGTTTTTTATTTTTCAGGAACCGGTAATTCGTTGTGGGTCGCCAAAGAGTTAAGTCAAAAATTCGGAGAAGAAATGATTTCTATCGCCGGAGAGATGCAGAATGCTTCTTCTTTGTGTTATGAATTAAAGCCGGACGAAAGGATCTTTTTTGTTTTCCCTGTACATTCGTGGGGGCCTGCCGTGCTTGTATCCCGGTTCATACAACGTTTTACATGGCAGCATTACGACGGCCAACCGGTTTATACAGTATGTACCTGCGGGGATGAATGTGGATATACAGACCGGAAAATGAAAGAATTACTCCATGAAAAAGCCATACGCCTGACGGCTTCTTATTCTCTCGTGATGCCTAATAATTATATTTTATTGCCCGGTTTTGGGGTTGATCCGCAAGACGTTGAAAAAGACAAACTGGAAAAAGCTCCTTCTGCCTTACAAACCATTATCGAAGCCATTCGGTCCGGAGAAGAAAGTTCGGATTTGTATAAAACGGGTAGTCTTCCTTGGTTGAAGAGTCGTGTGATCTATCCTGCTTTTGCAAAGTATGCTGTTGGAAAAAATTCTTTTTACGCTACCGATGCCTGTATCGGATGTGGACTGTGTGTGAAAGTCTGTCCGACAAATACCATCCGTTTACAGGAAAATAAGCATCCTGTCTGGAACAATACTTGTGTGCAATGTACGGCTTGTATCCATCGTTGTCCGGTACGAGCCATTGAATATGGTAAAGTGACTCAGAAACAAGGACGATATTTTCATCCGGATCTAAAGTAAGCGTTCGGATAGGTATACGTTTGTTCTTATTTCGCTTTCTTTTTACTTAATCTCATATTCAGGATTTCTACCAGAAGAGAAAAAGCAATCGCAAAATAGATGTATCCTTTGGGTATTTCATGGATCACGGTTCCGAAAATGGTTATTCCGGCTAAATGGGCTGCCTCCACCAGCAACATAACTGCGATCAGTATTAAAAAGGAGAGAGCCAGCATTTGAATCGTCGGATGATTGTTTACGAATTTGCTGATAGGGCCGGAGAAGAACATCATGATGATGATAGCAAGGATGATGGCGACTATCATAATGGCGGTTGCCCCTGCATATCCGAAATCCCTGAAACTTACCATTCCTACGGCAGTCAGCACGCTGTCGAAAGAAAAAATGATGTCCAGAGCCACCACTTGTATTATTATGGAAGAAAAACTGATTTTCTTTCCGGATAATTCCACTGCATTTTCACTCCCTTCTATCTTGTGATGTATTTCCATCACGCTTTTATAAAGGAGAAAGAGTCCTCCGGCGAGAATGATCAGGCTCTGCCCGTTTACAGAACCGGAGATCCAACTTGTGCTAAACGTAAAAAGAGGTTTTGTTAATTGCATGAGGAGGGATATACCCAACAGCAGTAAGATTCTGGCAACCATAGCTAACAAGAGTCCGATCGTCCGGGCTTTTGGTTGTTGCTTTTCCGGCAGTTTGTTGGTCATGATAGATAAAAATACAATATTATCTATGCCTAATACAATTTCAAGGAAAGCCAGTGTGAGCAGTGCAATCCATGCTCCGGGTAATAAAAACGTCTGCAATATCTCCGCCATCAGAAATCCTGTTTTCAATTACAAACAAGTGAAATATTCAAAAGTTTACGGAAAAAGAATTTATAAGTGAAGGGAGAAACAGAACTGTTCAGAAATTCTCAGGCTTATTCAAACTCAATCTCTCCGAAGAATTCTTCCAGATGGAAATTGGGAGTAGGATGGCCTATCGGACTCCAGGATAAGAAATAGGGTACACTCAGGTTATCTCCGCATTTATAGAAATTGCCTTTGGCTTTTATTCCGGATAAAGATTGTACCGAATGTTTGAAGAAAGAGGAAACGGGAATCTTCACCGAGAGATCCCAATATTCTTTTCCTTTTTTCTCAGGAAAAGTATCCGGTCCTAAGCTGGATGTTCGCTTTATGGTATCTAGTAATTACTGGCTTGTATGAACCGCCTGGTCTTTTTCCTTACGGAATCCCAGCAACATCGTTCCGATGCAGTTAAATTCAAAATTGTAGTATCCCGTATCGTCCAGACTGATAAAAAATTCGGCGCAGGAATCCGTCCATACTTCTCCGTTGTCTTCGGATGTTAGGGCCAGAACCGACTGTTCTTCCACAAAAAAACGAAGAAAGATCTCTTTGTTGTTGTGCCCGATAATAAATTTTACATCCGGCTTGTAAGGGTAGGAGTCCGGCCAGTTCACATATCCTATGGTGTGAACGGGAAGAGTTGTAAGCTCCCGGAGAGAAGTATTGAAAAAGCTATTCTCGTCTTTTATTTGCGGTACATTCAGTTTTTCCATGTTTCTTTATTTGAGTTGAAACGATAAATATAAGGAGTTTTTAGAAATCTTTTGTTGATTTTGAAGTGAAAAACAAGAAAATAAAAAGAATTTCTTTTAATAACCGATATTATGTACTTTTGTAAATGAATGCATCAAAAAAGAATCCGATTATGATATTAAATGAGAGAGAGACCCGTCATCAGCATATTCTGGAAATAGCCAAACAGATCATGACGGCTGCCCGGACGGCTCCGAAAGGAAAAGGAATAGATATTATTGAGATTATAGCCGTAGAGGGAGAAGATATTCAGACTCTTTCGGCAAAAACATACGAGTTGGGAGAAAAAATGGGACTGAAATTTATGTTTCGCGATGCAGAGAACGTACTCTCTGCAGAAGCTGTAATTTTAATCGGAACTCATTCTATGACACAGGGTTTGAATTGCGCTCATTGCGGTTATCCGACCTGTGTTGAAAAACCGGCTCCTGTTCCCTGCACCATTAACTCTATTGATGTAGGTATTGCCATCGGTTCGGCCTGTGCTACAGCAGCAGATCTGAGAGTCGATTCGCGTGTTATGTTTTCTGTCGGTCTGGCTGCCCAAAAATTGAACTGGCTGAAAGATTGCCAGTCGGTAATAGCCATTCCTATCAGTGCAGGAAGCAAAAATCCGTTCTTCGACAGAAAGTCGAAAAAAGTAAATCCTCAGTAGGAAATAATTTCTTCTATCTTAATAGATCTGTAATGCTTATCGAAGACGAGTAAAATTTAGAGTAAAAAAAAGCAACTGATTTTAAATGTTATTAAACAAATTACCTTTATTTTAGCACTTTATTAACCACAGGTAATGGCAACATATCTTTATAATTGATAACAAAATACAATAAACA
>JAJBTS010000055.1 GCA_020860885.1 Bacteroidales bacterium | reverse complement strand
TCGCGATATATTCAAAGAACAGATACAATCAAAAATATATTTTGTATCAGGAAATCCGGGAGAAGACTTATATGCACTTTCTACCTGTGATTATATTATAGGTCCGCCAAGCACTTTTTCACTGATGGCTGCTTTTTATGAAGACGCTAATTTATATTGGATTATGGATAAAAATGCTCCCGTAACGAAAGAATCTTTCAAGAAATTCGATTACTTATTTCGGCATATCCTTTAATCAGATTTACTTTGAAGAGGAAACGTCGATACCTTTCTCTGTCCGGATGATCTTATTCTTACGGGTTATTTTACGAATGGCCTCATTCTTTTTTATCGCTTCTGTATTTCTGTAAGGACGTTTATGGTCCAAGTGAATTGCAATCGCAGAATATCTTATTTGTTTTGATTTGAGACCCAGATTATTTAAACGTTCCCCGAATTCCCGGTCTTCTCCTCCATATTGCATCTCTTCGTTAAAACCATTTACCTGAAGAATATCCTTTTTCCAGCAAGACGAATTACATCCATTCCAGGATGCCTTTGCCGGAGTTATGGCGTTCATAAATGAAGAAAAAGAAGAATTTTTAGTCAGCTTGGTACATTTGAAAGAATACTTCAGTCCTTTCGAATGCAGCCAGGAAAAATCAAAAGCATTTCCTCTTTCGATATCTTTTTCCGTAATCAGAGAACTAATAGGCATAGGAAGTTTGAAGTAACCTCCTGATAAAAAATATTTTTCCTGAGCGTAATTCCGGTGTGTTTCAATAAAATCTTTTCTCGGAATACAATCCTGATCCGTAAATATCAAGTAATCAGAAGAGGAAGAAACGATGGCTTTGTTTAATATTTTGGTTTTTTGAAAGCCATTATCTTCATACCAGACATGCTTTAAGGGCAATTTATCCGAATAAGCCTCAATCAGATTACGAGTCTCCGGCCCGGATCCATCATCGGCTATAATTATTTCATCAGCTAAAACCGTTTGATTCAGATATCCCCATAACACTTTCTCCAGCCACGCCGGATTATTGTATGTAGAAATAATAACTCCTATCTTAAATTCTTTATTTTTCATCAGAAATCAAATACTATCCTTCAGAGTTATTTGCTTTACTTTTTGAACGATCTTTTCCGGAGTTATACCCATCATACATGCGAAATCTTTCCGGTAACACGATTTATTTCCAAATACAGAGCAAGGACGACAGGGCAAATCCAACTGAACAACATTCTCAAGGTTCTGATTATACCCGTTGAAACCTGCGTAAGGATGTGTAGCTCCCCATATCGACACGACGGGAGTATTTACCAAAGAAGCCAAATGCATATTGGCCGAGTCCATAGTAACCATCACATCGAGTTGACTGATCAGAGTTAATTCATCGTATATACTTGTTTTACCGGCCATTGACCGGACATTCTTATAATCGGAAGCCCAGCTTTCCAACTGATCTTTTTCGTTTTTTCCTCCAAATAAAAAGATTTCCGTATCTTCTAAAGTTGCCATTTGATCAATTACCTGATGCATTTTTTCCAAAGGGTATACTTTCCCCGGATGTTGTGCAAAAGGAGCTACTCCAATCCAGATGTTATTTTTCTTAAGTGGAATAAAAGAAGGCAGCTTTACTTCTTTCTGATTTTCAAATAAAGAAATAAAATTCAAAGAATTTTCATAACCTAATTTCCGGAACACCTGATGATATCGCTCTATCGAAGATTCTAACGGTTCCATCCTTTTATGAGTTCTTTGAGTTAGCAGTTTCTTACTTCTCCTTCCTTTACTGATAACAGCCACGTTCTTTCCTTGCAGTTTGAAATAGAAATCTATCTGACGGGAACGCAATACATTGTGCAAGTCGGCAACCCTATCTATTGAATAAGTGCTATTTATTTTCTTTATAAAATCATGCAAACCGATTATACCTTTACTCCTTACTTCGGAGCCATAAGGGATTACTTCTATATTTGACGGTTTATTTATAAACAAACATTCAAAAGGAGATTTGGTTACAAAAATAAAACGATCTTGCGGATAAGCCCTGGCAACTGAATAAATAACAGGAATGGTCATTGCGACATCTCCAAAAGCCGAAAAACGAATAACAAGAACAGAAGCCATGTTATTTCTTACCGTAAAGAACCGGATTTAACGACGGATCGTTATACATTTTCATCTGCTTATAAACTTTCATATACTTTTTACCTTGTTCCAAATCATTCAGAAGTTGATCAATGGCCGTAGACAAATCCGTTCTTTGTTGAAGAAGTATTTCTAATTTCCCGGAAACCTGTATATGATGTTCCGGAGTAACATCTTTACGATCTACCTCTTCCTGCATATGATAAATTTTTAAAGCTAAAATAGAAAGACGGTCGATCGCCCAGGCCGGACTCTCCGTATTAATTGTCGCCTGATTATTTACTTCTACATTCTGAAACTTTTCAAGAAAATAACTATCGATTACTTCCACCAGATCGGTTCTGTCCTGATTGGATTTATCTATGGTTCTCTTTATCTCCAACGCTTTTACAGGATCAATGTCCGGATCGCGGATAATATCTTCCAGATGCCACTGAACAGTATCGATCCAGTTTTTCAAATATAAAAAATATTCTATCGATTGGGGAGGATAAGGATTCTTTATTTCGGTATTCACACTATTTAATTGATGGTAATCCTTGATAGCTTCATTAAAGATATTGAATGCTAGAGATGTAAATTCCATGTGATATTTATTTATTAAAATACAAATATATATCAAATAATCGAAAATCCTTAGAAAATAATAACTTTGTATCTTCATTCGTTATAAGAATTATGATTCTCAAAGTTCAAAATATTTCTAAATCCTACGGTTCGCAACAAGTCGTAAAAGACATTTCTTTTTCGATCCAAAAAGGAGAGATAATAGGCTTCTTAGGCCCTAATGGAGCCGGAAAATCTACAACTATGAAGATATTAACCGGATGCATCTCTCCTGAACAAGGAAAGATCCTGATTGATGATATGGATCTTATGAAAAATCCGTTGGATGCAAAAAGCCATATAGGTTTTCTACCGGAAAACAATCCTCTTTATGAAGAAATGTATGTTCCTGAATATCTTGAATATGTAGCCGGACTTTATTCTTTAGATCATAAAGAAGAAAAAACGAAGCAGATCATCCAACAAACGGGCTTAACACCTGAAAAACATAAAAAGATCGAGCAGTTATCGAAAGGATATAAACAAAGAGTAGGCCTGGCACAAGCATTGATCCATGATCCGGACCTGCTCGTTCTGGATGAACCCACTTCAGGATTGGACCCCAACCAAACGGAAGAAATACACCGTTTGATAGTATCACTAAGTAAAAATAAAGGAATACTTTTTTCTTCTCATACTCTATCGGAAGTAGCAACTATATGCACCCGGATTTTGTTTATTCACAGAGGAGAAATAAAGGCCGATCTTCCGGTAAGTGAAATACAAGACTTAGAAATTTTATTCAAGGAGATAACGAAAAACTGAATCATGAAACATACTTTATCAATAATTCTCAGAAGCTTTTCCATTTTATTATTTATTGTATTGGCTCCGAATACTTATTCGCAAGCTTATACGGTTGATAAAGTGCCCAATGATAATCTCAAAAACCGATCTGATTTTGTAACGAATCCGGATGGTATTATTTCCCAAGGTGCAGAACAGCAAATTAATTCTGTTATTAATCAGATAAAAGATTCTACTTCGGCGGAAGTAGCAGTAGTATTACTGAAATCTATCGGCAATCAAGACATCGATAATTTCGGGACAGATCTTTTTAGCCTGTGGGGAATCGGGAAAAGGGAAAAGGACAACGGTTTACTTTTTCTTTTAGTGGAAGACCAACATCAAATGGTATTCCGGACCGGATATGGACTCGAAGGTGTATTGCCCGACATTATATTATCCCGGATCATAAACAACGACATATCTCCTCTTATGAGATCGGGAAATTATGATGAAGCTATTGTAAACGGCATCAGTAAGATTAAAGATTATCTTTTAAACCCGGAAGCAGTGCAGGAAATACTGGTACAGGAAAAGACCGCCCAACAAAGGCAAAATGAGGAGTTCCTGGCTTTCCTGAAAACACTTTTACGAATGTATCTCATTTTTGCAGCTCTGGTTTTTATTTATTTTATATTCCGATATTCTTCAAAACTGAAAATGTGGAAGACAAGGCCTGATCAATACAATGGACTTATTGATATGCGAACAGGCGTAATACTATCTACGGTGATATTCCCTGTGCCCATGATCATTTTTGCAATTATTTATTTCATAAAATTAAATAGTTTACGAAACAGTCCCCTCACCTGCCCGGTATGTACACATAAGATGGTAAAACAGAAAAACGGGAACGATATTCAATACTTAAATACAGCTCAAAAGCGAGAAGAGGACGTTCATTCTGTTGAATACGACGTATGGCATTGTAATAATTGCGGGCATAATGAACTTCTCGGATACGACAATATTCATTCGCCCTATAGCGTTTGTCCACACTGCCACGCCCGAACTTACCATCTGGAAGGCGACAAAATAGTGAAAAGAGCAACACCTTTCTCAAAAGGAAAAGGAGAAAAGATATACAAATGCCTGAATTGTAAAATGCAGGATGCGGTACCTTATATCATTCCAATGATTATCGTCGCTTCCGCAATAGGCAACGGAAGACGCGGTGGCGGATTCGGAGGTGGTTTCGGCGGAGGAGGCAGCATAGGCGGCGGATTCGGAGGCGGCCGTACAGGCGGCGGAGGAGCCCGGGGAGGCTGGTAACAGTTCAGTTACCAGTGAACACACCAGTGAACAGTTAGCAGTTAACAGTGATTAGCATTAGCATCTTTTTGCAGAGAGTATCTACCCCTCGTTGCGAAGAGTATTGACACGTCTTTGCGAAGAGTATTACTGTTAACTGTTAACTGTATAGATTTCCCAGAAAGAGTAGATAATACCGGCTAAGGCCAAAACAATAATAACCGTACCTATTATTTTGTTCATGATCCAAAGACCGCGCACATTAAAAACGGAACGTAGCTTACCCACCAGATAGGTGATCACAAACCACCAAAGCAATGCGCCGGTAACAATTCCAAACAACCCGATAATCATGGAATACAATTTATCGTTCGATAAGATAAAATTAAACCGGGCAAAAAGCGCAATATAAAGAAATATGATAAAAGGATTGGAAAGGGTGAGAAAAAACGCAGTAACAGCGTCTTGGGAATAAGAATACGTAGCGGTTGTTTCTTTCGGTTTTTTCAGGCTTTTGGAAGGATTGGAACGAAAGGTATAAATCCCGAATATCATTAAAAGAAAGCCTCCTACTATTTGTAATACAGCCTGATGATCTTCTACAAAAGTGATTACAATACCCATGCCCATACAGGTAATTGCAGCATAGATAAGATCAGAAAATGCAGCACCTACTCCGGAAAAAAATCCATGCCACCTGCCTTTATTCAAGGTCCGCTGAATACAAAGCAAACCAATAGGTCCCATAGGCGCAGATACCAATATACCAATAATAATTCCTTTATAGATGACCTCAATCATATTACAAAGATAACGATAAAGTTATAAATGAGAAAAGAGAAACAACCCAAAGCACGGAAAACCGGCAGAGTTATTTCTCTTTTTTAATTTGTGAGTAAGGACCAATTACAATGCGTTTATTTCTTTTAATACATCATTTGTTTTACGAACAGCGTCTGCACTCTTTTCAAATAATGCTTTTTCTTCATCATTTAATTTAAGATCTACAATAGCTTCCACGCCATTACGTCCGATAATGGCAGGAACACCGATATAGATATCTTTTTGTCCGTATTCACCTTCCAGATAAACACAGGATGGGATCATCCGCTTGTAATCGTTCAGGATAGATTCGGCAACATAAGCACCTGCTGCGCCTGGAGCGTACCATGCAGAAGTACCTAATAATCCGGTTAAGGTAGCACCACCCACCATAGTATCAGAAACCACTTTATCTAATGTAGCAGCATCGATTAATTCAGAAACCGGAGTTCCGTTGTATGTCGCTAAGCGTTTCAACGGAATCATAGTTGTATCACCATGTCCGCCGATCACCATACCTTCAATTTGAGAAGGATTACCTTTAAGAGCCATTCTTAAATAATATTTGAAACGGGAACTATCTAACGCTCCCCCCATACCGATTACTCTATTCTTAGGAAGCCCTGTAGCTTTTAAGGTCAGGTAAGTCATGGTATCCATCGGATTGGAGATAATGATAAAAATAGCTTTGGGAGAATGTTCCAGACATTGGGAAACCACACTCTTTACTATATTTGCATTGGTTCCGATCAACTCTTCCCGGGTCATTCCCGGTTTACGGGGAATACCTGAAGTAACGATAATCACATCTGAGTCTGCCGTTGCAGCATAATCATTTGTAACACCAATAATATTTGTCTCAAAGCTTAGGGTTTGAGCCGTTTGCAACATATCTATTGCTTTTCCTTCTGCCACTCCTTCTTTAACATCAAGCATTACTACTGTATCTGCAATCTTATTGAAAGCAAGTACATTTGCACAGGTTGCTCCTACATTG
>JAJBTS010000151.1 GCA_020860885.1 Bacteroidales bacterium | reverse complement strand
TGTTGGTTGCAGTACTAGGTGTTGCTACAGCAAATGCACAGTTCGAAAGTGGAGTAAAAAGAATAAAAGCACAAACATCAGCTTTTGATCTTGAATTTAGTGGTGACGATGTTCAATTGAATATAGGATTAGAAGGATCTTATTTCATAGTAAACAATGTTGCTCTTAAAGCAGGATTAGGTTTTGAATGGAGAAATGTAGAAGATCAGGATTCATACAGTGATTTCAATTTACAAGTAGGTGCAGATTATTATTTCTATCGAATGTTATACGGAGGTATTGCTTTGGATTTTCAAAAAATCAAAGGTACCAGCTTCAAGACCTCCCTTGATATAGAAGTGGGTGCAACTTACTATATTGTAGAAAATATGTTTATCAATCCAGCAATCTATTTCAAATCCGGATTTGGAACATCATCCAATGCTCGTTTCGGACTGGAATTAGGTTTTGGCTTCAATTTCTAAATATTAAATGTCATCCGACAATAAAGGCTGAACTTGAAGTTCAGCCTTTATTGTGTCTTTAATTTATTAAAAGCTATCTTTCAAAACCGAATACTTTGTATCTTTCATCTTTTTTCCCTTTTAAGCTGTTCAAAATCATCTGTGCAGCATTGATACTAAAAGTTATACCATTTCCTCCATATCCTAATACAAAAAACATATTTTCTTTTCCCGGCCATGTACCAATGTAAGGCAATCCGTCTTCTGTAGAACTAAAAGTCCCACACCACATCATATCCGTTTTAAAAGGAATATCCGGAAATAATTTCCTGAATTTCTTCTCCAGTATTTTTGCTTTTTTATGCAAAGCCCGGTCTCTTTTTGCCGGATCACTGAAATCATCATCTTCTCCTCCGATAAGGATTCTGTGGTCCCGGTCCGTACGAATGTATAAATAAGGATCTTTAGTTTCCCAGAGCAAACTTTTTCTCCACCAGATAAGTTCTTTTTCTACCGGCTGAGAAACAATTGCATAGGTAGAAGTTAATTCCATAACTTGTTTCGGTAAAAACTTACCAGCTTCAAAACCTGCCGCTACAACAACATATTTACATTTTATCTTTTTATTTGTATGGGTAATCAATTCATATCCATCCGGGTTTTCTTTCCAATTTGCTATTTCCGTATGAGTAAAAATATCCAGATCAGACTTTTTCCTGTGAAACTCCAACAAAGAAACACTGGCCAGATATGTATCTATCTGTGCCGATTCCTCATTCATTAACGCTCCTTTTGCTTTAATTCCTATTTTTTTCTTCAAGTCTCTACTTTCTATGAACTCTACAGGCAGACGATGCTTCTTCCTTATTTCATATTCTTTTTGTAACATAGAATAGTCGTGTCTGCTATTCGCATAATAAACACTTGGAACCCTTTCGAAATCCGGATTGTAATTAATTTCCCTGAATACTTTCTCGATATCCGAAATACCCTGCAAACAGGATTGATAAGCCAATACAGCTCGCTCTTCACCCAACATTTTTGCCATTTTATACAAAGGAACATCTATTTCGTACTGTAATAAAGCAGTGCTCGCAGAAGAACTACCTGTTCCAATAGACCTTTTATCCACAACGCAACATTTTATTCCTGCTTTACATAATTCATGAGCAACTAATGCTCCTGTAATACCAGATCCGATAATGGCTACTTCTGTAGAATAATCACTGTATAAAGGTTGAAAATAATCATCCAATGAATTTTTCACCCGCCAATAAGGTAAACCTGCATATAATTCCATAATTGTGCAATAATTAATAGGATTATAACAAATCATTGCATTTATTGGTTTGCATTATCTAGGACTTTCCTCTTTAATAATGCCAAAAATATTTACCTTTGTATTTTCTATAACTAGATGAAATAACTAATTTAATCAATATGAAAAAGATATTTATTTTTATGATTGCAATTACATGTCTTTCCTGTTCGGAAAAAAAAACCGAAACAGATAATTTTAATTACAATGTAGAAAAGTTTGCCGATCTTGGCATACTTCGCTATCAAGTAAAGGGATGGGAAAATTTGACCTCCAACCAACAAAAGTTGATTTTTTGCCTGAACGAAGCAGCTCTTCAGGGAAGAGACATACTATTCGATCAAAATAATAAATACAATCTTGCAATCCGCAGAACACTGGAAGCTATTTATTCTAATTACCAGGGAGATAAATCCACTTCGGATTATAAAGCATTTGAAGTATACCTGAAAAGGGTTTGGTTTTCCAATGGAATCCATCACCATTATGGAGAAGAAAAATTTCTTCCCGAATTCTCCCAGTCTTTCTTCATCGATGCCGTGAAAAGTTTGGAACCATCACTGGTACCCACACGTCAAAATCAATCGGTCGATACTTTCCTGCAAGAAATTATTCCGGTTATCTTCGATCCTAATCTATACGCTAAAAAAGTAAATCAGGATCACTCTGTAGATGTAATTCAGACTTCCGCCAATAATTATTACGGTGAAGGTGTTACCCAACAGGAGGTAGAATCATTTTATGCAGCAAAAAAAGATCCTAATGATAAAACACCTGTTCCTTACGGATTAAACAGCCGGCTGGTAAAAGAAAACGGACAACTCGTAGAAAAAACATACAAAATAGGTGGTTTATATTCTCCTGCCATTGAGAAAATCGTTTATTGGCTGGAGGAAGCCGCCAAATATGCAGAGAATAAGCAACAGGAATCGGTTATTCATTTATTGATTGATTATTACCGGACCGGAGATTTAAAGAAATACGATGAATATTCCATTGCCTGGGTAAAAGATACGAACTCTATGGTCGATTTTGTAAACGGATTTACAGAAACCTACGGAGATGCCTTAGGCATCAAGGCAAGCTGGGAAGCCTTAGTAAATTTCAAAGATCCGGAAGCAACGGCTGTATCTGAACTCATCAGTAAGAACGCTCAATGGTTCGAAGACCACTCTCCTATTGCTCCACAATTCAAAAAAGAAAAAGTAAAAGGAGTGATTGCTAAAGTAATTACTGCGTCCATATTAGGAGGAGATTGTTATCCGGCAACCCCTATCGGTATCAATCTTCCAAATTCCAATTGGATACGCAAAGATTACGGGTCTAAATCTGTCACCATTACCAATATTACTGAAGCTTATGATAAAGCTGCTGCCGGAAGCGGTTTTAATGAAGAGTTTGTATGCTGTGAATACGAAAAAGACTTAATGGAAAAATTTGGTGCTCAGACAGACAATTTACACACTGATTTGCATGAATGCCTTGGACATGGTTCCGGACAACTACTTCCGGATGTGGATCCTGATGCATTAAAAATATATGGCGCCACCATCGAAGAAGCACGGGCTGATTTATTCGGGTTGTATTACATTGCAGATGCTAAAATGTTGGAACTGGGATTACTTAACGATAAAGAAGCGTACAAAGCCGAGTATTATAAATACATGATGAACGGCTTAATGACTCAGCTATCAAGGATCGATCTGGGAAAAGACATCGAAGAGTCGCACATGAGAAACAGAGCTCTTATCGCACGCTGGGTATATGAACACGGACAAGCTGAAAATGTAGTAGAGCTGATAAAGAAAAACAATAAAACCTATGTACAGATCAATAACTACGAAAAAATGCGTAGTTTGATCGGTAATCTATTGGCTGAAATCCAACGAATCAAATCGGAAGGAGATTTTGAAGGAGCTAAAGAAATCGTTGAGAAATATGCTGTAAAAATCGATCCTGAATTGCATCAGGAAATTAAAGAAAGATATGAAAAATTAAATATCGCACCCTATAAAGGTTTTGTGAATCCTGTTTATAATGCGGTTAAATATGCCGATGGAAATATCAAAGAGATTGAAATATCTTATACAGAAGGTTATGCAGAACAAATGATGCGTTATTCCAAAGATTATTCTCATCTGCCAACGTACAACGACTAATGAACAAACAATTACAAGAAATAAGAAAGAAGCTCTATCTCCACCGGGATGGAGCTTCTTCATCTTCCATGCGGGAAAAAGGCATACAATATAAAATGAATTTTGGTGTCCCTATTATCACATTACGTCAAATAGCAAAAGACTATGCACCTAACCTCTCTTTGGCCGAGGAGATGTGGGCAGAAGACAACCGCGAGTTAAAAATTCTGGCAACAATGATTCAGGATGCAGAATCATTTACTCAGGCAGAATTATGGGTTAAAGAAATAAACAATGTCGAATTGGCCGAACAATGCGTGATGAATTTATTCTGCCAAATTCCCAAGGCTGAAGAATATGCCAAAAGATGGATACAATCCGACCTCTTTTACATTCAGCTATCCGGTTTTTTATTGTACATCCGCTTATTCATACAAAATAAAGTTTTGAATGAGAAAGATGAAAATATATATTTTATACAGGCTTTTCAAGTTTTGAATAAAGAATCTCTACTATTAAAAAATGCAGCTCTCAATTCTCTCAGACATTTCGGAAGAAAATCAGAACTTAATTCTCAAAAAGTCTTATCAAAGATAAAAAATGACTCTTCGCTAAATACCGATCTCAAACAAGAATTGTATGAGGATTTTTTGATTGAATTTGAAGATTTAATATAAAAGCTTTAATAAACTACTAATTAGCTTCTTCACTTAACATCTCATAGATACCTAAATAATAAAGTAAAACTATTTCAATCTGAAGGATTCTATATAATGCCTTCAACCATTGAGTTTTCCTGTAAATATTTCCTATTATTCTTAGAATATTGTATCTTTGTTCACTGGTGGAATAACATCAGTATGGATAAAGAAAATAAAATACGGGAAATTGTAAGGCAGAAATTTACCGATTATCTGACCGCTCATAAATGCAGAAAGACTCCGGAAAGATATGCTATCTTGGATCTTATATATACAGATTCACGACATTTTGATATGGAAACGCTTTATGAAGCTATGAACGAAAGAAATTTCCGGGTTAGCCGTGCTACACTGTACAATACCATGCAACTCTTATTAGAATGTAATCTCGTTCTAAAACATCAGTTCGGACAAAATTTATCTTTTTATGAAAGAGCCTACAACAATGATTTTCACCATCATTTAATCTGCTCCAACTGCCATAAGGTACAGGAATACAAAGATGCCGAATTAAAAACAATCATACAAAATAAGAAAATACGGAGCTTTACCCCAGCCCATTACAGTCTGTATATTTATGGATTATGCAGCAAATGTAGCAAGGAATTAAAAAAGCAAATAAAAACGCAAACTAATAAATAAATACGACAAATGAAAGTTGATGTATTACTCGGTCTTCAATGGGGAGACGAAGGTAAGGGAAAAATTGTGGATGTGTTAACCCCCGGTTACGATATTATAGCCCGATTTCAGGGAGGTCCCAATGCAGGACATACATTGGAATTTCAAGGACAGAAATATGTTCTTCGCTCTATTCCTTCAGGTATCTTTCAGGGAGATAAAATCAATATTATAGGCAACGGTGTAGTCTTAGATCCTACTCTTTTCAAGGAAGAAGTAGAAGCATTGGAGAAATCCGGCCACGATCTTACAAAAAGATTGTATATTTCAAGAAAAGCTCATTTGATCCTTCCTACTCATCGTTTGCTGGATGCTGCTTATGAAGCACAGAAAGGAAGCAGTAAAATTGGCACCACTGGAAAAGGAATCGGACCGACTTATACAGATAAAGTAAGTCGTAACGGATTAAGGATAGGGGATATTGAATATAATTTTGAAGAGAAATATAAAAAAGCAATTGCCCGCCATGAGCAGCTTCTCAAACAAATGAATTATGACTACGATCTGGCTCCGCTGGAAAAATCTTTCTTTGAAGGAATAAAAACTATTCAACGATTCAAATTAATCGACAGTGATCATTTCATCAATAAAGAACTAAATATAAAAAAAACAGTACTGGCGGAAGGAGCTCAGGGAACAATGCTGGATATTGATTTCGGATCTTACCCTTATGTTACCTCTTCCAACACTATATCTGCAGGAGCTTGTACCGGCTTAGGCGTTGCTCCTTCTAAAATAGGAGAAGTATATGGAATATTCAAGGCTTATTGCACTCGTGTAGGAAGCGGCCCTTTCCCTACGGAATTATTTGATGAAACAGGCCAGAAAATGCGTGACATTGGTCGTGAATACGGATCCGTTACCGGTCGCCCCAGGCGTTGCGGATGGATAGACTTGGTTGCACTACGTTATGCAATTATGATCGATGGTGTAACTCAGTTGATTATGATGAAAAGCGATGTACTGGATTCATTTGAGAGTATTAAAGCATGCGTAGCTTATAAAATTGACGGAGTAGAAACAGCTGACTTTCCATTTGAAATTGAAGATAATGTAGAACCAGTATATATTGAACTTCCCGGATGGCAAACAGATATGACAAAAATGCAGTCAGAAAATGAATTCCCGGAAGAATTCAATGCGTATCTGTCATTTTTAGAAGAGTTCTTACTTGTAAATATCAAAATTGTATCCGTTGGTCCTGACAGGGAGCAAACAATTATTAGATATTCTGAAGAAAACTAAAAAAGAACTTTTTTGGCAAATAATTTGTTCGATATATAAGTATAACAAAGCATGACAATTTGTATTGAATTATAC
>JAJBTS010000382.1 GCA_020860885.1 Bacteroidales bacterium | reverse complement strand
GAACAAAATTTAATAACACTAATGAAATACAATCCTGATAACAGGAAAGTATTTGAATATTTAGCTGCTTTTTTATTATTAAGGAAAAACTTGTTTGAGTTTCAGATGTTGCTGGACGACTATTATTTTAATATGGGATACCCGCAGTTGCCTAAAGCTTTTGAAGAAGCGATTATTATATTAATATACAACGAAAGAAAGGAATTGGTTGAGAAGTACAATATCCCCTACAGTGCTCTTGAACGTTTTGTGAAATTTAATGAGGATATATCGACTGTCAAGAGCAATACGGGTATTAGTAGCCTGAGAAATAAGTATAAAGAAAGTTATTGGTTGTATTTCAAATATTGGAAACCTATGACTTTGGATGAAATAACAAGAAGTTCTGTATATTGACTACGAATGAAATCTAAAAAATATATCATGAAAAGAAAATCTTTATTTACTTTATTAATCTTCCTGACTATAGGAAATATTTTAAATGCATCCAATGACTACCATTATCAGGAGAATGTTCTTGCAAAGGATAATACGAGGATATATCCTTCTCAACGTCCTCCTGCTGATGAAAGATTATTTGTTTCTAAGGCTGTTGAGAAGAAGATAGCCGAAGTAGCTAAAAAACTAAAAAACCCAAAATTGGCATGGATGTTTTCGAACTGTTTTCCGAATACATTGGATACAACAGTTCACTATCGTCTTTCGGAGGATGGAAAAGAAGATACATTTGTTTATACAGGTGATATTCATGCTATGTGGTTAAGAGATTCGGGTGCTCAGGTATATCCTTATATTCAGTTAGCGAATGAAGATCCTGAATTAAAGAAAATGCTCGCAGGAGTAATTCATCGTCATACCAAGTGTATACTGTTGGATCCTTTTGCTAATGCTTTTAATGATGGTCCGGATCCTGATGGGGAATGGCAGAAAGATTACACAAAAATGATTCCTGAACTACACGAAAGGAAGTGGGAAATAGATTCTTTGTGTTATCCCATACGCCTGGCGTATGAATATTGGAAAGCAACCGGAGATGCTAGTGTATTTACTGATGATTGGGAAAAAGCAATCGGGTTAATTGTACAGACATTCAGAGACCAACAGAGAAAAGACAGTTTAGGATCTTACCGTTTTCAAAGGAAAACTGAACGAGCCTCCGATACGATGATTAACAACGGATGGGGAGTTCCGGTTAAACCGGTCGGGCTGATTGCCTCGGCTTTTCGCCCTTCAGACGATGCAACGACTCTTCTGTTTTTAATTCCGTCTAACTTTTTCGCAGTAACTTCATTACGGAAGGCTTCCGAAATATTAACTACCGTAAGGAAAAATGTTCCGCTGGCTCAGGAATGTGCCGATCTGGCAATGGAAGTGGAAAATGCTTTAAGAGAATATGCTGTATACGATCATCCTGAATTTGGGGATATTTATGCTTTTGAGATTGATGGTTTTGGAAATCAATTAATAATGGATGATGCAAATGTTCCCAGTTTATTAGCTATGGGATATCTGGGTGATGTGGATATCAACGACCCTGTTTATCAGAATACCCGTGATTTTGTATGGAGCGAAAGTAATCCTTATTTTTTCAGGGGTACTGCCGGCGAGGGTATTGGCGGACCTCATATCGGATACAATATGGTTTGGCCAATGAGTATTATGATGAAAGCTTTTACCAGTCAGGACGATGAAGAAATAAAATTCTGTGTTAAAATGCTGATGGATACGGATGCTGATACCGGATTTATGCACGAATCGTTTCATAAAGATGATCCCACGAAGTTTACACGTAAATGGTTTGCGTGGCAAAATACTTTATTCGGAGAATTAATAATTACTTTAATCGGGAAAGGTAAGCTGGATTTATTAAATAGTATAGAATAACGATGAAAAAAATATCTTTATCATTATTACTGATAGTGAGTTTCTTTCTAAGCTTTTCATCTTGCCGGGAAGAATCTGTTGAAGAGAGTTTTACTCAGTATGTAAATCCTTATATAGGAACAGGAGGTCATGGTCATGTCTTCTTGGGAGCGAACGTGCCATTCGGTTTGGTCCAATTAGGGCCGACCAATATACCTCAGTCGTGGGACTGGACTTCGGGTTATCATATTTCTGATAGTACGATTATTGGTTTTGCCCATATGCATTTGAGTGGAACGGGTATTGGAGACTTATGCGACATTTCCTTTATGCCTGTAACGGGTGAAGTAACCCTAAGCCGGGGGCGGAAAGAGGATCCTGGCTCCGGAATGTGGTCTTTCTTTAATCGGTCTTCAGAGAAGGTGAAACCGGGTTATTATGGTGTTCATCTGGATCGTTACGGGATCGATGTTGAATTAACAGCTACTCAAAGAGTGGGTTTTCATAAATATACTTTTCCTCAGGCTGAAGATGCTTCTGTGATCATTGATTTGGAAAACGGAACAGGATGGGATACCCCCAGAGAAGGGTATCTGGTTCAGGAAAACGATTCCGTAATTTCAGGATATCGCTACTCTTCCGGTTGGGCGAATGATCAGAAGGTCTTTTTTACAGCTGTCTTCTCTAAGCCATTGAAGAAATTTATTACTTCAGAAAAGAATGAAAGACTGGAATCGAATACGTTGAAAGGTCCGCGGATTTATGGCCTGGCTTATTTTGATACAAAAGAACAGGAAAATATATATATTAAAGTTGCTCTTTCCCCGGTAAGTATTGAGAATGCCAAACAAAATATGCAGACAGAATTGCCCGGATGGGATTTCAAACAAACAATCGCTGATGCTGATAAAGCCTGGAATGAAGAATTGAAGAAAATCCGGATAAAAACAGAAGATACATCCATCAAGGAAATATTTTATACGGCTTTATTTCATACTATGGTTGCACCGTCGGTTTTTTGCGATGTGAATGGAGATTATCGTGGAGCTGACGGACAAATGTATAAAAAGGGTTCTTTCGTTAACTATACGACTTTTTCGTTATGGGATACGTACCGGGCTGCCCATCCTCTTATGACTATTATCCATCCGGAGAAAATGAGTGATATAATTAATACCATGTTACACATTTATCAGCAACAGGGAAAACTTCCCGTATGGCATCTGATGGGATGTGAAACAAATTGTATGGTAGGGAATCCGGGAATTCCGGTAGTGGCGGATGCAGTATTGAAAGGTTTTGAAGGTTTTGATAAGGATCTGGCTTATGAAGCCATGAAAACATCGGCTATGTTGGACGAACGGGGTTTGAAATATCTGAAAGAATATGGTTATATTCCTTATGATAAGGAAGCTGAAGGGCTTTCCAAATGTATGGAATATGCTATTGCGGATTGGAGTTTGGCACAGGTAGCAAAAGAAATGGGTAATGAAGAAGATTATGAGTATTTTCTGAACAGGAGTAAATCTTACAAATACTATTTCGATAAAAAAACAAACTTTATCCGGGGGTTATCTTCCGAAGGAAAATTCAGGGAACCCTTCAATCCTTTTGAGTCGGTTCACCGGGATAACGATTATACGGAAGGTACGGGTTGGCAATACATCTGGTTGGTACCGCATGATATTGACGGACTGGTAGAATTATTCGGAAGTAAAGAGGCTTTTGTGGCAAAATTGGACTCTTTATTCTCTGTTTCAGGGAGTATGGGAGAGAATGCTTCACCGGATATCAGTGGATTGATCGGGCAATATGCGCATGGCAATGAGCCCAGCCACCATGTAATATATATGTATCCTTATGTGGGTCAACCGGAAAAAACAGCAGAAAAAGTCAGGGAAGTATTAACAGATCTTTATTTCGATGATCCCAATGGATTAAGCGGGAATGAAGATGTAGGGCAAATGTCGTCCTGGTATATTCTTTCCGCTTTGGGGTTTTATCAGGTAGAACCCGCAGGAGGAAAATATATTTTTGGAAGTCCACTGATAGATGAAGCTGTTATAGAGGTTGGAGATGGAAAACAATTCCGTATTATTGCCAAAAATAATAGTAAAGAGAATATGTACATCCGGTCGGTGACTTTGAACGGACAACCCTACGATAAATATTATATCGATTTTAAGGACATCGCTCAAGGCGGAACCTTAGAATTGGAGATGGTAAGTAAAAAAGATTTGATTGTTAGAAATTAATTATGAAACATTTCTTTTTTATCTTAACTATATGTTTCGGCATATTACAAGCATATGCAGTGAAGGTTACAGATCCTGTTGACTATGTAAATCCGTTGATGGGAACCCAATCTAAGTTCGAACTGTCGAATGGGAATACTTATCCGGCTATTGCTCTTCCCTGGGGAATGAATTTCTGGACCCCGCAGACAGGAAAGATGGGTAATGGATGGGTGTATACCTACGATGCGGATAAAATACGCGGATTTAAGCAAACCCATCAACCCAGCCCATGGATCAATGACTACGGTCAGTTTTCTATTATGCCGCTTACCGGAGAATTGGTTTTTGATGAAGAGGAACGTGCCAGTTGGTTTTCCCATAAAGCTGAAACGGTGAAACCTTATTATTACAGTGTTTACTTAGCCGATCATGATGTAGTAACAGAGATCGTTCCTACGGAAAGAGCGGCTATGTTCCGTTTTACATTTCCTGAGAACGATGATTCCTATATTATTATGGACGCTTTTGATAAGGGTTCTGAAGTAAAGATCTTCCCTGAAGAAAATAAAATAATGGGATACACCACCAAAAACAATGGAGGAGTTCCCGATAATTTCAAAAACTATTTTGTGGTTCAGTTTGATAAACCATTCACTTATAAAGCTTCTGTATTGAATAAAAAGATTATGCCGGATGTTCCCGGTATCCGGGGAGATCATACCGGAGCTATCATTGGTTTCTCAACAAAGAAAGGAGAAAAAATACATGCAAAGGTAACCTCCTCCTTTATAAGCTATGAACAGGCGGA
The DNA here is from genome assembly GCA_020860885.1 of Bacteroidales bacterium. Classification (GTDB taxonomy): domain Bacteria; phylum Bacteroidota; class Bacteroidia; order Bacteroidales; family Azobacteroidaceae; genus Azobacteroides. The sequence continues at coordinate 1,697 of JAJBTS010000382.1, read as the reverse complement.
ACAAAATTTCAGGGAACTGAATAATGACTTTGACGGACTTAAAGATGCAGCCCGGCAAACATGGAATGATATTCTCGGACGAATCCTCATAGAAGATGATAATCTGGACAATATACGTACGTTTTATTCAACTTTATACCGTTCTGTGTTGTTCCCACGCAAATTGTATGAAATTGATCCCAGTGGAAATATTGTCCATTACAGCCCTTACAACGGGAAAATAGAGAAAGGTTATATGTTTACGGATACCGGTTTCTGGGATACCTTCCGATGCTTATTTCCTTTCTTAAACCTGATGTATCCTTCTATGAATGAACAAATGCAGGAAGGATTGGTTAATACATATAAAGAGAGTGGCTTTTTACCGGAATGGGCGAGTCCGGGACACCGTAGTTGCATGGTGGGAAATAATTCCGCTTCGGTTGTGGCAGATGCTTACCTGAAAGGATTAAAAGGCTATGATATCAACATTTTATATGAAGCGGTGTTGCATGGAACTCAAAATGTACATCCCAAAGTAAAGTCGACCGGGCGGTACGGACACGAATATTACAATGAACTGGGGTATGTGCCATATGATGTGAAGATCAATGAAAATGTTGCACGGACTTTAGAGTATGCTTACAGCGATTGGGCAATATATAAGTTGGCAAAAGCATTAAGCCGGCCTCAGTCGGAAATAGATCTTTTTGCACAAAGAGCGATGAACTATAAGAATGTGTTTGATGCGGAAACCAAACTGATGCGGGGCCGTAATAAGGATGGCTCCTTTCAATCTCCTTTCAATCCGTTAAAATGGGGAGATGCATTCACCGAAGGGAATAGCTGGCATTACACATGGTCCGTATTTCATGATCCGCAGGGGTTGATTGATCTGATGGGCGGGAAATCTGTTTTTAACCAGATGTTGGATTCGATATTCAATATACCTCCGTTATTTGATGACAGTTATTACGGAAAGGTTATTCATGAGATCCGGGAAATGCAAATTATGAATATGGGGAATTATGCACATGGTAATCAACCGATACAGCATATGATTTATCTGTATAATTATTCCGGAGAACCTTGGAAAGCTCAGTATCGAACCCGGGAAGTTATGAATAAATTGTATTCTGCTACTCCCGACGGCTATTGCGGAGATGAAGATAATGGTCAAACTTCAGCATGGTATGTTTTTTCTGCCTTGGGCTTTTATCCGGTTTGTCCCGGAACAGACGAATATATAGTGGGTTCTCCTCTTTTTAAGAAAGCAACTCTGTATTTAGAGAACGGAAAAGAGATGGTTCTTTCTTCCCATAATAACCATTCTTCCTGTCCTTATATTAATGTGTTGAAGGTAAACGGGATGGAGCATACACAAAATTATTTCCGTCACGACCAATTAACTGAAGGAGGAAATATTGATTTTTATATGTCTGATAAACCGAATAAACAAAGAGGGATAGAAGATAAAGATCTGCCTTATTCTTTTTCAAGGGAGAAAGATTACACAACGAAATTAAAAGCAATCACTTTTAATATAAGAATGGATACGCCCTCGGATGGGGTAAATAGTTGGTCGCACCGGAAAGAGAATGTTATCGGCATGCTGAAAAGAATGAATGGCGATGTAATGGGTATGCAGGAAGTATTATTTAATCAGTTGCAGGATCTGCAAAACAATTTACCCGGATATTCGTACATCGGAGTAGGAC
>JAJBTS010000361.1:2022-6643 GCA_020860885.1 Bacteroidales bacterium | reverse complement strand
TAATGAACTTTATAAAAACCTCCTGTACAAAGAAAATAATATTTTTTTGAAAATACGCAATTAAAAAGTAACTCAATGGTAACTTTAGAGAAAAAAGATTTTGTAAATAGAAAGGTTTTATCTACTTTTGCACCTTGAATCGTTTGGAAATCGATTAATTAATAATTAAAAACAAATAAACAAATGAAAGCAGGACTTCACCCGGAAAATTACCGTCCGGTCGTATTCAAAGATATGTCGAACGACGATACTTTTATTACCCGTTCAACAATCAACGCAAGAGAAACTATAGAGATCGACGGAGTTACTTATCCATTGGTTAAAATAGAAATTTCAAACACTTCTCATCCTTTCTACACAGGAAAACAAAAACTGGTAGATACAGCAGGACGTGTTGATAAATTCATGAGCCGCTACGGAAACAGAAATAAAAAATAATTTTATTTGTTTCCATTTAACATAAGAGAGAAGGTGTCCCGCAAGGATGCCTTCTTTTTTTAGTCCATGTCCATGGGGAACCATACAGTAATGAAAGGTAATAAAATGCGCCTGATGACTGTTTACTGGTGACTATTCTTTTTGCTATGCTTTCGAAAATAATAAATCAATCCCTGGATATGTTTAAGATTCATTTTTGAAAAGAGATGATAGGTCGAGACCCGCTGATAAGCATGATAAATAGGCACATGAGGTAAATAATAAATCTTGTAACGCGCCTTTTTCATTCTCAAACAGAAGTCGGCATCCTCCGGACCATAAAAAATATTCTCATCCAGAAAACCTACTTTTTTCTGCGCAGTGCTCCGTATAAACTGACAGGCACCAATCACATAATCCACTTCAAAAGGCTCTTCCTGATTCTTATCATAATCGTGGGACTTAGGGGCATACGGATCGTATATTCCCAGTTTCTTTAATAAGATATTTATTCCGGCTTTAAATTTCGCCTTTATGCTTGGAAATTTTCTGCAACTATCCTGAACCACGCCGTTATCACCGAACATTTTGCATCCGCACAAACCGACTTCCGGATGTTTCTCCATAAAAGCCAGCATTTCTTTGAAAGACTTTTCCGTAACCTGGGTATCACTATCTAATATCCATATATATTCACCAACAGCTCTTCTGAATCCTTGATTACGCGCCGCCGCTACACCTCTGTTTGTTTTATTAACAGTAACCTTCACAAAAGGAAACATCTTTTTCAGATTGGCTACCGTACCGTCTACAGATCCGTTATCAATATAGATAACTTCCACATCCCGCCTTTTCTCTATGAATGATAGAGATTTAAGATTATTTTGAAGAAAATGCCACGAATTGTAGCCAATCAATAGTATAGATACTTTCATATTACTTTTTCCAGGTAGTTAATTTATTCTTTAAGGCTTTCATTGCTTTCCAAAACTCTGAAAAAGTTGAAAAGCGTCGCAGTTGAGAAAAAATAAAAGCAGGCCGAAAGAAAAATTTTATATTATACCAGAACAATAGTTTTTCCATCTCTTCATTGGTTAAGTTAGGATAAGATAAAATGGAATGATGCTGCACGTCCGTAGGGACATACTCGCCTCCTACTATCCATTTATTTTTCTTTGCCAGATCATAAAACTCCGTTCCGGGGAAGGGAGCAACTATATTAATCATGACCTGGTCTGCTTTCAGTTTTATTGCTGTATTCAAAGTTTCTTTTATTGTTTCTTTAGTTTCAAGAGGACTTGTACCAATCAGAATGTTCAGTTTAACAGGCACCTTATATTTATTTAACAGACGAATCGCATTCATCGTTTGCCGGCGATTGGTTCCTTTTTTTATATATTCCAGTATCTCATCATTAAAAGACTCTACTCCCAAATCAATGTAATGACAGCCCGTATCGGCCAAAATAGCTGCAATATTTTCCGTAATAGCATCTGCCCGGGCCTGACAACCCCATATAATTTCATGCTTTTTAAGAGCTTCAGCAATTGGCTTCAGACGTTTTTCCGTGATAATAAAATTATCATCCATAAAACCGATGGCTTTGTATCCTTCGCGTGCCAACTGTTCAATTTCCTCCACTACATTTTCTACAGATCGCTTGGAAATAAAGGGCTTCTTTCCGGTCTGAGCTTTGCTCTCCAACTCCCGTGCAAAAGTCAAAGAACTCGGAACGCAATAGATACATTGAAACGGACAATTCCGGGAAGTTATCATTGCCGTATAAGGAGACCGTTTCAATTTCGGATTACTGAAATAGTTCTTATCCACCAGATGCCTGGCCGGGAAGGGTAACGAATCCAGATCTTTCAGCAATTCCCTCGGAGGATTATTTTGCACTTTTCCTTCTGAAGAAAGTATGGAAATACCTTTAATCTCTTTATAGTCTTTCCCTTGAGCAATCAGGGAACAAAGTTCTTGTATGGTTATATCCGGTTCCCCTCTCACTACAATCTGCCGGGAATTCTGTAAAAATTCTTTTACATAAAACGTGGGACCGGGTCCTAAATAGATTATGTATGCTTCAGGAGAATATTCATGAATCCATTCCGATACTGCGACATCATTTTTTATAGAAAGATTAACGGACCAGAAAAGATATACATCCGAATCATCTTTTTGCAAGAAATTCTTGAAATCATCCATGGTCCTTCCCGAATTGATAAAATCCTCATAGGCTACTTCATACCCTTCCTTCCCGAGAATAGCAGCAATGGTCAGCTCATAAATATTGATCATTGGGTATACCATGGTAGTGCAGCCTGCAGTTCTTTCTGCCGGGCGCTCTTTCGGATCTATTACGGGAGGTATGAAGAAAGTTATTTTCATATAAGGGGTATTCTATAAATTATAGAACGTTTTAAGCTTATTTTTATTTTAATGCAACAACGCTTTTAATCGGATATACAAACTACTGCCTGGATTTGTCCTTTATAAATAGAAACCATTCATTTCCCATTTTGAAACCTAACAAAACAGCAATATCAATAGCTGGGCGCTCAGCACGCGTAAAAACATAGTAAGAGGATATACCGTTGCATAACTTACGGAAGGAGCGTCATTTCCTGCCGAACTGTTAGAGAATGCCAACGCAGGAGGATCCGTAGAACTACCTGCTAACAAGCCCATCAGGGTAAAGTAATTGAGTTTAAATACAGAACGGCCGATAATACCGATGGTCAGTAAAGGAATGAGCGTTATAATAACTCCATAACCCACCCACTTCAGTCCTCCCTGATAAAGGATTGTATCTACAAATCCGTCTCCTGCACCTAATCCTACACAAGCCAAAAACAAACAGATACCTATTTCTCTCAGCATCAGATTAGCACTCATCGTAGTATAAGTAACTAAATGATATTTCGGGCCAAAAATACTGATCAGGATAGCAACGATCAGCGGGCCGCCTGCCAAACCTAATTTTACAGGCTGGGGAACGCCCGGGAAATGAACCGGAATACTTCCCAGTAAAACGCCTAAGAATATACCGATAAATATAGTAATCAGATTAGGCTCGTTCAAACGCTTCATTTGATTACCTAATACTCTTTCCACACTTTTGATTGCATTTTCGTCTCCCACGACTGTCACGCGGTCGCCCACCTGCAATTGTAAAGCAGGATCTGCAATCAAATCTACTCCGGAACGGTTGACCCGTGTAATATTTACACCGAAGTTATTCCGTAAATTCAATTGTCGGATGGATTTTCCATTTACTCCGGATTTAGTTATTAATATTCTTCGGGAAACAAGATGAGAATCCAACAAATCCCATTCTTCCTGATTCATATCGATCCGATTTCCGAGAAACGCAATAACAGCCTCCATGTTATCAGGAGTAGTAGCTATATATATTTTGGATTTATCGTTGAGAATTGTTTTTGATGAAGCGATCTCTATCTTATTATTAACATGTAAAACGCGGGAAATAATAAATTTCCTTTCAATCAACTTATGTATATCATGAAGATTTTTCCCAAAGACAGAAGGATTAGTAACTTCTAAGGAAATTAATTCTATCTTTTCATCCTTAGAAGAAGTATTGCATTTCAGGTCGTGGGTTTCTTTCTCCATGTTAACCCTGAAAATATACTTCAAAGCAATAATGGTTAATATAATACCGACAACAGCCAAAGGATAAGCCACTGCGTAACCCATCGCTATGGTGGAGTCACCAACTCCATTGTTCATATCTGCATAGGCCTGTTGAGCAGCGCCCAGCCCGGGAGTATTCGTTACAGCTCCGGACAAAATACCCACCATGGTTTGCATAGGCACTCCGGTTATATAATGAAGAATAATTGTGGTAATCACACCTAAAATAACAATACTCATGGCCAGCATATTCAAAGTAATGCCTCCTTTCTTAAAAGAAGCGAAAAACCCGGGGCCCACTTGCAATCCCACAGAATAAACAAACAGGATCAATCCGAATTCTTTCATGAAATGTAGAATTTCATGATTCACATGCAAGCCGAAATGTCCGAAGAGGATACCTACAAAAAGGACAAATGTTATCCCAAGAGAGATTCCAAAAATTTTGACTTTGCCTAAAGCAATACCGATTGCAATCACCGCCGCAAACAAAATGACGGTGTGAGCGACCCCATCACCCATAAACACCTCAACCAACCAATTCATGCAT
>JAJBTS010000361.1:0-2012 GCA_020860885.1 Bacteroidales bacterium | reverse complement strand
CTGTGAGACCAGCCTCAGTTAAAAATATGTCACTTTTAATTACCTAATAAAGAAGCAATATTACTTACAAATAATTTTACTGATATAGCTAAAAGAATAATTCCAAAAAATTTACGGAGAACATAGACTCCTGCCGGGCCAATTTTTCGTTGAACAAAATCTACGTTTTGTAATACAATAAATACGATAAACATATTAATAAACAAAGCCAGAATAATATTCAAAGAACTATATTCCGCTTTTAGGGATAAGAGAGCAGTGAAAGCTCCCGGACCAGCCAACAGAGGGAAAATAATCGGAACAATAGTAGCATTGTTCGTAGGGCCATCCATCTTAAATATTTCAATTCCGAAAGTCATTTCGCATCCGATAACAAAAAGAACGATAGCGCCTGCCACCGCAAAAGAAGAGATATCTACGCCAAAAAGCCGTAAGACTCCTTCCCCGATAAAGAAAAAAGCAAGAAGAATCAAAAAAGAAAAGAAGGAAGCTTTGAACGAGCTGTATCTTTTATGCTTATTCTTTAAATCGATGAATATCGGAAGAGAACCCGTTACGTCTATAATCGCAAAAAGGACTATAAAAGCACTTATTAACTCCTGGAAATTGAAATACCACATAAAAATAATTATCAGTTAACACACAATGCATCATTTAAAGCAATAACAGCGTCAGTATACCTGTTTCTTGCTATAACAAATTGCATATTCACTTGTTTTAGCGACTGACCAAAACATTCAATATTGATATTGTTATCCGCCAGAGCTTTTGCTCCTTTGAAAAGGAAGCCCGGATGAGCAATATTGCTACCCATAGCACATACAATCGCAACTTCCTCTATTCTTAATTGGTAAACCAGTTCTTTCATTTCATCCAACATTTTATGAACTACGGGTTTGTCCCAAACCACCATAGTAATACTATTGGCATTTGTAGATTTAAGAATATAACTTACACCATACTTTTTCATGACCTCCATTACCCTCAGGTCGTATCCTACTTCACCTACCATTAAAGGATCATGTACTTCAAAAGCGATAACCTTGTCAGTGCCTGTAACAATTTCCACTTTAGGAACAGGCGATACATAATCATTGGAGATCAATGTCCCGGGATGATCCGGCTCGAACGTATTTTTAATCCGGATCTTAATTCCGGCTAATTCCAAAGGTTTGGCGGCTTTAGGATGTATAGCTTCCATACCTACGTCCGCCAGTTGGTCGGCAATAATATAATTAGTTTTTCCTACAGGAATAGACTTTTCAACACCCACCACTTTAGGATCCGCGCTGGACAAATGAAATTCTTTATGAATGATCGCTTCGTCGGCATGTACATCGACAGCTATTTTACTAAAAGTAACTTCGGAATACCCGCGGTCGAAAGCTCTCATAATACCTTCCGTACCTTTCGTATAACCGGTAGCTACACATAAAGTTTTAGTAAAATCAATTCCCTGGAATGCTTTATGAATACGTTCATCGATAGTCAACGGCTCATTATCATTAAAACCACACAAATCGATAAACGTCGCGTTAATCCCGTGGTTGTTCATTATATTTACCGAATTCCATGCAGAATGAGCCTCTCCTATAGAAGCCAGGATTTCCCTCGCAGCCAGATAAATATTACTTTTCTCCACATAACCGGAAGCAATTACCTGATACATGGATGAAAGGTAAGTCTTTGCCTGATCTATCCTGTATTTTATGAAACTATCGGCTTCAGCCAGGTTAAGTCCCACCGGTTCAAAAACCTTATTAATATCCAGCAATTTATCACAGAGTTCATCCATTGCTGTTTCATACTCCTCATTATTCAGGAATTTGGCATAAACACCAGCTTCTCCGGTTTTCTTATGTTCCAGCAACCAATTGGTTACATTATTATATGCAGAAACTACGAAAATACGATTGTACATATTTTCCTCTGTCCGGTTGCGTTTGATAATATTATTCAGGCAATTGCCAAATTGCGACATGGACGTTCCCCCGATTTTTTCTACAGTAAGC
>JAJBTS010000294.1 GCA_020860885.1 Bacteroidales bacterium | reverse complement strand
CATAAATAATTACTAGATTTGCACGCAATTTGGGAATACTGTGGTATTCTCACAAATTCAAGCTAAACTCCAAAAGAACAGGATGAAAAAAAAACGTAAGCTTTCGCCCGTAACATTTATCAATGCCCGGATAACAGCTACAATTAGTATAACTTTTGTACTGTTTATTTTGGGCCTGATTATATTGCTTCCGTTATTTTCTACCAATTTCTCTAATTACATAAAGGAACAGTTGACTTTCGATGTTATACTGCAAGACAATATGACTGACACTCAAATCTTAAATTTACAAAAAAAGATTGATGCTGCTCCTTTTTCCAAATCTACCCAATATATTTCCAAGCAGGAAGCCGCTAAAAAAATAGAAGAAGAATTGGGCCAAAATCCGGAAGAGTTCTTAGGATACAATCCTCTACCGGCTGTAATTGAAGTTCATTTGAATTCAGAATATGTACATCCGGATAGTATGCAGGTAGTAGAACGTTACCTATCTGCTTATCAAAATGATATTAGCGAGATAGAATACAAAAAAGAGCTGATGCAGAAATTAAGCGAAAACACTACAATAATAGGCCTGATCCTGCTTATAATAGTAGTTCCTATGTTGTTTATCTCTTTTGCATTGATTAACAATACAATCCGTCTTATGGTATATTCAAAAAGATTCCTGATCCATACCATGCAACTTATAGGTGCGAAAAAGAGTTTCATCAGAAAACCCTTTCTTCTTTCGAATATCTGGTCCGGAATTATAGCTGCTCTTATAGCAAACGGATTTCTATATCTGCTGATCTATTACATTACCCATAATATTTCTCTTAATAAAGAGTTTTTTAATCTGTATTCTATACTTATAGTATTTGGTAGTGTAATTATTCTGGGAATTGTAACATCGGCCATAGCTACATTTTTTGCAGTTAACAGATACATAAGTGCGGATGTGGACGACCTCTATAAAATGTAAAATTAAAATAGCAATATGAAAAACAATCAATTTGCATTCGGGAAAGAGAATTTTATACTTTTAGCCATTTCTATTGCGATAATAATTATCGGTTTCATCTTATTATCGGGAGGGCAAACAACGGAAGAAACAGGGTTTGATCCGAGTATCTTCGATGCGAGACGCATATTCGTTGCTCCTGTAGTAATCATGATAGGTTTCTTTTCTGTAATTTATGCAATTCTGAAAAAGCCCAAAGACAAAACTAACGAATAAAATTATATTTAATGGAAGAGATGACATGGCTGCAAGCCTTAATTTTAGGAATTATTCAAGGCTTGACAGAATACCTGCCAGTAAGCAGTAGTGGACACCTGGCTATTGGAAGTGCTTTATTCGGACTGGGAGGAGAAGAAAATCTAACCTTTGCTGTAGCTGTACATGCTGCAACAGTGCTCAGTACAATAGTAGTATTATGGAAAGAAATTGCTACTCTGATCCAGGGCTTTTTCAAATTCAAATGGAACGATGAAACGCAATACCTGGCGAAAATTGCACTATCAATGATTCCGGTAGCTATTGTAGGATTATTTTTCAAAGATTACGTAGAGGAAATATTCGGAAGCGGCTTATTGTTGGTAGGCATCATGTTATTGGTTACCGCAGCTTTATTGATATTCTCTTACTATGCCAAACCCCAGCCAAAAGAAAATATATCTTATAAAGATGCCTTGATCATCGGTTTATCCCAGGCACTTGCTGTTCTTCCGGGACTCTCCCGCTCCGGGACTACCATATCAACAGGCCTTCTATTGGGAATAAAAAAGGAATCAATTGCCAAATTCTCTTTCCTGATGGTTATCATCCCAATCCTGGGAGAAGCATTGCTTGATTTGATGAAAGGAGGCTTTTCTCCTGCCGAATCAGGAATATCAACCGGTACGTTAACGATCGGTTTCCTTGCTGCTTTTATTTCCGGAACGATTGCCTGTAAGTGGATGCTGAATATCGTTAAAAAAGGAAAATTGGTGTATTTCGCATACTACTGTATTGCTGTAGGTTTAATTATTATTGGATTTTCTTTCTTCGGACAATAAATGATGAACTTTCAGGACGGAGAAATTTTATATTTCAATAAACCTCTTCAATGGACTTCCTTTGATCTGGTCAATAAAATCCGGTATAAAATTTGCCGGGATCTTAATATAAAGAAAATAAAAGTTGGCCATGCCGGTACTCTGGATCCGCTGGCAACGGGAGTTATGATTATCTGTACAGGTAAGGCGACCAAAAGGATTGAAGAGTTTCAATATCAAACAAAAGAATATGTCGCTACTTTATCTTTAGGTGCAACGACTCCATCTTTTGATTTAGAAACGGAAATAGATAACACATACAATACGAGTCATATTACCCAGGAATTGGTAGAACAAATTCTGCCTCAGTTTGTTGGTAGTATAGAACAAATACCCCCTGCCTTTTCTGCCTGTAAAATTAAAGGCGATAGAGCTTACGAATTGGCCAGAAAAGGTATTCAAGTGGAGTTGAAACCTAAATTACTGGTGATTGATGAAATTGAATTATTGTCATATCAGCAGGAAGAAATAAAAATACGCGTCGTATGTAGTAAAGGTACTTACATACGCGCTCTTGCAAGAGATATAGGTAAAGCACTACAATCCGGAGCACACCTCTCAGGGTTGGAAAGGACAAGAATCGGAGATATTACAATAGATGATTGTATGAGCTTGGATTCTTTTGAACAACTTTTGAAAAATAATAAATTAAATACAGCTATATGAAACTTTCAAAATTCAAGTTTAATCTTCCTGATGAACTTATTGCATTACATCCTGCTCCCAATAGGGATGAATCACGTCTGATGGTAGTTCACCGCAAATCCGGCGATATTGAACACAAGATTTTCAAAGATCTCATTGAATATTTTGATGACAAGGATACTTTTATCTTTAACGATACCTTGGTTTTTCCCGCCCGACTTTACGGTAACAAAGAAAAAACAGGTGCTAAAATCGAAGTATTTTTACTTAGGGAATTGAATGAAGATTTAAGGTTATGGGACGTATTGGTCGATCCTGCACGTAAAATAAGGATAGGAAATAAATTGTATTTCGGAGAAGACGACTCTATGGTTGCGGAAGTGATCGATAATACAACTTCCCGCGGAAGAACATTACGATTCCTGTACGACGGACCTCACGACGAATTCAAAGCTGCTCTCTATGCACTGGGTGAAATGCCTATTCCTAATTATATCAATAGAGAAGTGGTTCCGGAAGATACCGATCGTTATCAAACTATTTTTGCAAAGAATGAAGGAGCCGTGATTGCCCCTGCAGCAGGATTGCATTTCAGCAGAGAGCTCATGAAACGCTTAGAAATCAAAGGCTGTGAATTTGCTTTCATTACAATACATTCAGGTTTAGGTAATTTCCGGGATATTGACGTAGAAGATCTGACCAAACACAAAATGGACTCGGAACAGGTATTTATTGGTCCGGAAGCTGTAAATATTGTCAATAAAGCAAAAGACAACAACAAACAGATTTGTGCTGTAGGAACTTCTGTTATCCGGGCTACAGAAAGTACTGTTACAACCGGCGGACATTTGAAAGAATTTGAGGGTTGGACCAACAAATTCATTTTTCCTCCTTATGATTTTTCCGTTGCAAGCAGTCTTATTACGAATTTCCATCTTCCATTATCAACTATGCTTATGCAAACCACAGCATTTGGAGGATACGACCTGATTATGGACGCCTATAAAAAAGCCATAGAAGAAAAATACAGGTTTGGTGCTTACGGAGACGCTATGCTAATTATTTAAAGTCATGCATATTGTTTTTTTAGCCTTAGGAACCAATTTAGGGAATAAAAAACAGAATTTAGATAAAGCTATGGATTTGATAGCCGAAAGAATCGGATCTCTTTCGGCTATTTCTTCGGTATATGAGACCGAGCCCTGGGGTTTCGAATCTGAGAACTCGTTCCTGAATAATGTAGTAAAAGTAGAAACCCGATTACTTCCTTTTGAACTCCTATCCGTTACACAGGAAATTGAAAAAGAACTGGGGAGAACTGCAAAGACAACCCAAAGGTATCAAGACCGCATCATTGATATAGATATCCTTTTCTACGATGATCTTATCCTCCAATCCGACGAACTGGTACTACCCCACCCTTTCTTTAGAGAAAGAGATTTTGTTCTCAAACCTTTATTAGAGATAGCTCCCGAATTAAAAGAAATGAAATTTTAATTAATTATTATCTGCTCTTTATTTTGTTTTATTATTTTTTTTAATACATTTGTAATGTATTAGAAAGTGGAAAGATTTGTATGCTTGCAACCACAATAAAAAATGCTAAAAACCGTGAAGGTTAATAAGTACTAATCCTACCTGCTTTCTGATAATAAATTATCAGATTTTTTATTTTAAATCAAAACAAAATGAGTTATTACTTCACATCTGAATCAGTATCTGAAGGACATCCCGACAAAGTAGCGGATCAAATCTCAGATGCTCTGCTTGATCAGTTTCTGGCTTACGATCCAGAATCAAAAGTAGCTTGCGAAACATTAGTAACCACCGGTCAGGTTGTGTTGGCCGGAGAAGTAAAATCCAAATCGTATGTGGATATTCCTGAAGTAACCCGCCGAGTGATCCAACAAATCGGTTATACGAAAAGTGAATATCAGTTTGAAGCCCTTTCATGTGGCATCCTCAATGCCATCCACGAACAATCGACGGATATAAACAGAGGGGTGGAACGGGAAGATCCGTTAAATCAAGGCGCCGGAGACCAGGGAATGATGTTCGGGTATGCTACGAATGAAACAGAGAATTACATGCCTTTACCTTTAGATCTATCTCATCAACTGCTGATCGAACTGGCAAAAATACGTAAAAATGAACTTCATTTAATGCCTTATCTTCGTCCGGATGCTAAATCACAAGTAACGATTAAATACAGTGACGATGGTATACCCGAAAGTATTGATACGATCGTAATCTCCACCCAACACGATGAATTTTTGCCCGGAAACGACGAAGGAATGCAGAAAAAAATAGAAGAGGATATCAAATCTATCCTAATTCCCCGTGTTAAGGCTCTGTATCCTGAAAAAGTCCGTAAATTGTTTACTGATACGATCAAATATCATGTAAATCCAACAGGCAAATTTGTTATCGGAGGACCTCACGGAGATACCGGATTAACCGGAAGAAAAATTATTGTGGATACCTATGGAGGAAAAGGCGGACATGGGGGAGGTGCTTTCTCAGGAAAAGATCCGTCGAAAGTAGACCGTTCCGCAGCTTATGCAGCTCGTCATATTGCTAAGAACTTAGTAGCCGCAGGTGTTGCGGACGAAGTATTGGTACAGGTAGCTTACGCTATAGGTGTTGCCGAGCCTATGAATATCTTTATAAATACATACGGAAAAAGCAAGGTGAATCTGACTGACAGCCAGATAGCCGAAAAAGTAGCTGCTATTTTCGATATGCGTCCTAAAGCTATTGAAACCCGGTTCCAGTTACGCAAACCTATTTATCTGGAAACAGCTTCGTACGGACACATGGGTCGTAAACCACAAAAAATAAAGAAGACATTTACTTCCCGATACGATAATGAGCCAACCAAAGAAATCGAGGTGGAATTGTTTACGTGGGAAAAACTGGATTACGTGGATAAAATAAAAGACGAACTTTTTTAAATTAGAAAAGTAAAACAAAAAGGTGATAATTCTTATAGAGTTTTCACCTTTTTATTTTTAATAATTATCACGGTTTGTACTTTGACAGTTTAAGTAATTCCTGATAGTTGACCTGCTGCATCAACTGAACCAAAGAAGTAGAAGGATATTGCTTCATATAAGCATTAATAATCTGATAACCGACCCATACCCCTACTCTTCCGGGAGAATCTGAGGGCAATAGGGCGGTATAAGGAGCTTCTCTCAGGTATTGCTGGGTTGTCTTATAGTCGGGAGTAAATAAATGCTGATTCTCCAATATGGATTTCCATATTCTCGATTCATGCATAATACACCATTCATATTGTTCTTTATTATATCCCACATATTCCCACACATTTCTTTCGGGTAAAAGACGAGATAAAATATACCTTAATTTTCCTTCGTACAAAATACAATCCAATAATACCTCATCGTTTCCTTCAAAAGGAAGATTAGCCATCATAAAACCCAGTAAATAGTCGGGAACCATTCTGTCCGGAGTCATTAGTTGCCTCTGATATTCATAGAAAAACTCCTGATAAAGCGGATAGTCCAAACCGAGGTATTTATCTGCCGAGATAGATAATATTTCATCAGTAACAATAACGTTCTGATTGAGGCCTGAAACATGCATATAAATCTGAGGTTTTTTCACTTCCTGAAAATTCGTCAGAAATAAACTCAACCCGATAGCCAACTCCTGATTAATAACTTCGATATCTGAAAATTTAGTTTGCTCATCTTTGTATAAAGACATTAACGTCGGTTCTGAAAAGAATTTTTCCAAACACGTCTGAAATCCCAAAGAATCCGGGCCGCCAATATAAATAACCTTTTCTCCATACTCTTTCAGGAAGGTCTGGTGATCCGATAAAAAACCGGAGTTGCTCTTATCCGTCAGATACCGGTATAATTCTTTATCAAAACGGACTATTACATAATCCTCAGAGGGATTATCC
>JAJBTS010000211.1 GCA_020860885.1 Bacteroidales bacterium | reverse complement strand
GGGTCGCGAAGAGTATTTCGGAGGGGTAGTGATACTTACCGCAAAAAGGTAGCGAAAAGCATTGAGAAAGGGTAATGATATTTATCGCTATTGAAAAGTAATATCTTGCTTACTGTTAACTGTTCATTGCTTACTGTTAACTGTTTAACTGCTTACTGTCGACTGTTCAAAGGTATCCCCACGATCGTAATGCGAAAATAATGAAGAAGATAGTTACACTGGAACAGGCTGTTGTTAAAACAACGATTTGGGCTGATAACTCACCATCGTTTCCCATATTTCTGGCCATGATATAGCTGGCCATCGCAGTAGGTGTGGCAAAGATACTGATCAGGACGGCTAAATCGACATTCCTGAATCCCATATATACAAATACAGCCAACGCTGTAACCGGAACGATTACCAAACGAGCAGTAGCTGCACCTATCACTTTCAATAGATTATTCTTGAGGCTTTTAAATTTGAATTCTCCTCCCATAACGAAAAGAGCCAGCGGAGCTGCAGTTCCGGCTAACTGGCTGATAGGAACATCCAGTAAGCGCGGAAGTGTTAAATGGCTGACTCCCGCCAATAAGCCAAAGAAACAACCTATAATCAGAGGATTAATAACAATATCTTTCAATATACTTAGTACCGTTACCTTATGTGTTCCTGTTTCTGAATAAATGGAAAGGATTATTACAGCGGCTATATTATAAAAGGGAATCATAATACCCATGAGCATAGATATCGAAGAGAGAGCAGCATCTCCGTACATGCCTGTTGCCAGAGGAAGTCCATAAATCAGGAAATTACTTCTATAGATCCCCTGGATCATGCTACCTCTTTGCCCTTTCCTTTTAATTAACCTGGGGATAATCAGGAAGGAGAGGAGAATGACAACAGCCACACCTATTAAAGAAGAGGTTATTAACCGGGTATTGGAGAAATCTCCCACATAAGAGGTCCGGATGTCCTGAAAAAGCATTAATGGCAGGCAGAATTTGAATACAAACCGGTTGAGTTGGCTCAGAAAGGTATCATTGATAAAGTTTATCTGACGCGCGACATACCCGGTAGCCATCAATACAAATAACGGAGCTACCACATTGAGAGAGAAAAGAAAATTGTCCATGTATTAATGTTTCTTTAAGACCCGGTGAGGAAAATCCCCATGTCCTACCAGATCGATCGGACAATCGAAATGTTCCTTTATCCAATTGTATTCAACATCGGCTCCCGGATGATAATGCAAGGTTCCGTTTACGCATGCGATATTCTTAACAATGGATAAAACTGTTCCTATATCGTGTGAGATAAGAATAACTGCCGTGGATAAACTTAAATCTTCCAATGCTTCGTAAAATTGCGATTCGAAGGGTTTGTCTACGTAGGTGCTGGGTTCATCTAAGATAAGAAGCTTGGGTCTTCCTACCATTGCCCTTGCCAACAAAGCCTTTTGAAGCTGTCCGCCCGACAATTCTCCGATAGGTTTATAAGCAATCCCGGTTATACCGGTCTCGTAGATGACCTGATTTACCAGATATTCTTTTTCGGTTTTACTTAATTTTTTATTGAAGTACAGGCCCGATTCGATTACTTCATGGACCATAATAGGAAATTTACGATCAATATTATTGATCTGGGGCATATAACCAATATAGTTCTCTATTTCCGGAGAAGCGAAGCGAATCTTTCCGGAAATAGGCTTCAGTAAACCCAGTATGGTTTTTACAAGAGTGGTTTTGCCTCCTCCGTTTGGTCCTATTATACCCAGAAAATCTTGTTCATAGACTTTCAAATTCACATCTTTAAGTACCACTTCATTCTGATAGCCAGCACTTAAGTTCTGTATTTCAAGGATAGGCTCATTCATCCGATAAAGCTTTAGCAATCCGTATTATTTCTTCTTTCCAATGGTAAGAAAGAGGATTGATTGTAACCAGTTTGCAGCCTGTTTCTTTAGCGATGGTTTCTGCATTCTTTTTATCAAACTCTTGCTGGATAAATACGGTTTTTATATTTTTTTCTTTTGCAGTGTCTATTAATTCCTTAATCTGTTCGGCTGAAGGCTCCTTGCCATCCATTTCAATAGCATATTGAGTTAACCCGTAGTCTCTGGCCAGATAAGAAAGAGCCGGATGATAAATAATAAATGCTTTTTGATTCGATTTGTTTAAGTATTCTTGCACAATCCGGTCGGTTTCATCAATTTCTTCCAGAAGTTTAATATAATTAATGTAATAAGTGCGGGTATTTTCCACGTCTATATTTAAGAATGCATTGTACATATTTGTTGCAATAATCCGGGCTTGCTTTGGAGAAGACCACGTATGTGGGTCTACTCCGACTCCGGAACAATCGTGATGATGTCCATCTTCATGTTCATGCGAATGGGCTGTCGAATGGATGTAATCAATCCCTTCTCCGTTATTGAAAAAACGCAATTCAGGATTGTTGTTTTTGAGTTTTTCTATCCATACATTTTCAAATCCTAAATATCCTATTTGGAAATATGCCATGCTTTTAGCCAGTTGAGTCATCTGTTGAGGACTGGGATCGTAACTTTCCGGACTTGTTCCGGGAGGAACCATCGTTTGTATGGAATAAAAAGTATCCGCCAACTGTTCTGCAAAATAGCGTTGAGGCTCAATCGTTACCATAATAAGGAAATCTTTGCCTGAATTTCCGGAACACGACGCAAATAACAAACAGAATAAAGCACCAAGGAATATGAAAAACCTATTCATAGAATAATTTTTATTAAGTCTTTGCAAAGTTACTCTTTAGAATTCAAAAAATACCAAAAAAAGAATAATAATTAAGTAGCTGAGGAAGATTGCATCAGCTAGGGTTGACCTTAGGAAAAAAGGAATTCGGACAGATAGAGATCTGATTTTGTAAGTTAGGCATCCTTAAGAAGACAAGGCTGAAATAGTAGCTTTTTTATCTTCCTGCAATTGTAATTTTAATTTCTCTATGTTCTCGAAATGTATATCTTTACGAATGAAATCGATGAATTCAATCATAATTTCTTTTCCGTATAAATCTTCATTGAAATTAAAGATATTTACTTCGATTCTTTTCTCTCCGGTAGAGGAAATGGTTGGCCTGTTGCCAATATAGCACATTCCCTGGTACCGGTGATTGTTTATGGAAGTAAAGACAGCGTATACACCTTCCATAGGAATAATTTTTTCCGGCGAATTGGGAAGGATATTTGCAGTGGGAACATCTATGGTTCTGCCTATTTTATTTCCGCCGATAACTTTTCCCTGAATAAAATAACTATAGGACAATAGTTTTGCCGCTTCTTTTACTTTTCCCTCATACAAAAGATTTCGAATAACCGTAGAACTTATGTGTTGATCGTCCGGTTCATATTTCTCTGCCGGAAAGATCCGGATGCCGCAGGATTGACCGAATTCAACGTAATCATTATAACTGTTGATCCTACCTTTTCCGAATTTATGATCGTATCCGATCAACAGATCTTTAATCTTTAACTGCTTTTTGAGAATGTAATACATGAAATCCTGAGCAGGCATCTCCGAAAGGATAGTATTGAACTCTAAAACATAACAATAATCGATACCTGTAGTGGCTAATTCCTGTATTTTTTCTTCGAAAGTGTTCAATAATTGAGGTTGATATTCTTTATGCAATATTTTTCGGGGATGCACAGGAAACGTAACAACGGATGTTTTTATTTTTTCTCTTCTTCCCAGATCGTTCAACTGCATGATGAGGTTACGGTGCCCCTGGTGCACACCATCGAAAAATCCTATCGTAGCTATTGTTTCTTCCGTTAGTTGAGTAGAGTTAGTAATATATATAAGTTCCATTATTTTATCTCTTAGTTGGAATCCGTATTTCAGAGCTTAAAGGATGTTTTAGATTTTTATAAGAAGTCATATCTGCTTCCGCTGCACCGATCTTTAGTTTCGCTTTTAACTTAAGAGGAATTCGGTTCAGGTCATCGCTGATCCATATTTCCATAGCATTGGACGACTCGGTAAAGACATCATCTGTGATATCTATATCAAATTTCAATGCTTTGAATTTATGTGTCTCACTTCTTTCGATAATACTTTGTCCCTGATAACGGAGAATAATATTCACTTTTCTTCGCCCAAGAAAGGTTGCCAGATTCCTGGTTTCTCCTACGGAAATATTTTCATAATCCAAATTCCGGATAAAAAGAAAAACATTCAGAAGGTCGAATCCCGGATGGTTTGCATTTATTATGGTGTCTACCATAATATGATCTCCTCTCGATCTTAAGATACTTACTTCCGTAAATCCGTCACTGAATTGTAAAGTTTTCATTTTTTCGATAAAGTGAGTGCCTTGCTCATTTACGCTTCTCTGATGAAAGATAGGTTGCAAATGAGGAATAGTTGCGTAAGAAGTCAAAGTATCCCGGATCTTATAAATTTTATCAAAGAAAGAAGTGGTTTTGAAAGTAAGGACCGATTGAACGGTTTGCTGATTTTCAAAATCCGAATCATTTACTTTGTAACTGGCAGTGCCTCCTTTCATGGTAACCAATCCGTATTTATAACGGATATCGTAATTTAAAATCTCTCCGTCCTGGAAAGGAAAATCCTGACCCTGTATTTTTAGAGTGGAGATTGCAATCAGGCATATCCCCACCAGGATCGTTCTGAATATTTTCCTAAAATATAGATGTTCCGGGTAAACCTCCGGAAGATGTGTTGCTTGTGTTCGTTTGTTGTCTTTCTTCATTTCTGCTTCTTTTTGGTTGTTTCTCAACTGGTTTATTTTTTGTAATTTCAAGCGGCTTCTGCTTGTCGACCGGAAGAGCTGTTATGTCCCAGCTTTGTTCCCATTCCATATATTTTTTAAGTTCGAATTCTCCCGGATAGTAATAAACGCCTTCGGGTTGAATCCCTTCGATGAAATTACCGGTATCCCATTTCCCATTCCTGTTTCTGTCATCGATATAACGTAAGAAATACTTACCCGGAGGAACATCCTGGAATCGTAATTCTCCCTCAATCACCTGCGATTCTTTGATAATTTTTTCCGTCCGGTTCAGGAGTTGTCCGAATCCTATCGGTTCGATTCCGCTTACCGCTACGTATAAGTTTGCATATTCGTCTTCAGCCCGTGTTTTTATGTTTACCTGGATCGAATCATTCCATTTGCCATAGACACTATAGAAAGTAGCCGAATCAATTTTTATTTTATATTCCTCTTTATAAGGCCATCTGGGATCAAAGTAATAAATACGGGGATTCAGGCTGTCCTGTGTCAGGGATAAGTTAACGGGTTGCCACAGTGTATCTACCTTTTGCTCCATGCTAATGAGGTCCGTATCAAAATTGAGCACCGGTTCCGAGAATGTTATCTTCACCGTATCGTAAACATTAACAACGGCAGTAGGAGAGATACCTATATGCATAAACTCAATTTTTTCTTCATTATTGTCTCTGTCATTGTTTCTTCTGTTTCTTCCCCTTTGATACAAGCGGATGGTATCCGAGCTTTCAACCAGGTTGTTTAGTGTATCCTGTTGCAAATAATCGACTTTCACCATTAAAGTATCCTGTTGGTAAACCAGGGAATCTGTTATCCAATAAGTCATGGTTTTTTGATCCGGCGATTGTTCCAGGGTATACCAGTTGTTATTTTCTCTCTCCGGATCCAACAGGCGTATGCCGGGGGGCATTCCGATATCTGAATTAAACTCCATCACAAATTGATAAGGAAAAATTCTTTCCGCCCGGGTCCTGTATTGGACATCATTTTTTTCATTAAATAATCGTAAAACAACATCATCCGGGGTAAACCGGGTGTAGGGAACGGTTAGGATGGTATCTATGGTTAAAGTATCTTGCCAGATGGTATCTGTCCGGATGGCCGGTTCAAAATCCGGTACAACTAAGGAGTCGAGAAAAGCAATCGCTTCAGCCGGATTGTCGAATTTGAAATCCCGGTTTGCATCCTGCAAAGCGTAAAGTCTGTAGGTTCCCGGAGCTATATTCCGGATAGAGAATTTTCCTCTGTCGTTGGTTTGTGAGGTTCTTATAAACGGTTTTGTTAAGAAAGCGCTATCGGAAAGATCGGAATGTATCCCTACTATGACTTTGGGCATAGGTTCCAGATTTTCAGCATTCAGTAATAATCCGGAAATCTCCAGGGAATCCACAACATCCCCGGTAGAAAAAGCAAAAGAGAATCCCTGCAAAGCGTTACTTTCGTTGTTATCGACGATCGCATCCGTAAAGTCAAACGTATAAGTCGTATTCGGAATCAGAGAATCATTCAGTTCTACGAATGCTCTTCTGCCTATGGCTCTGATAACGGGAGCTTTAAGTTGAGGAGGTGTTATGATAACTTTTTCCGTAGGATTTGTAATATTAATGTATTCGTCAAACCAGATTGAAATCTGATTGCCTGTAAAATTAGTTGTATTGGGTTCAGGAACACTCCTGACAAATCTAGGAGGATCGACATCATAATCTCCTCCTCCCGGACTTCCTACGCTGGCACAGGCATACAGCCCGCATATAACAAACGCGAGATAAGTACAGAAAAAAAGTATTTTTTTTATCCAAAGAAAGAAACGCATGTTCTTAATTTATTGATTTAAGCCCGAAAAATACAAAGTTTACCGAGGATTTGTTTCTGTCCTCAGAAGGTTATGACCTATCCGGCAATAGATACACTTCTT
>JAJBTS010000381.1 GCA_020860885.1 Bacteroidales bacterium | reverse complement strand
AAAGCAGGGTGAAGCGGGTATGGTATGTGTAAATAAGTAAAAAATATGATATTAAGCCTTTCTCGCTTCTGCAGAGAAAGGCTTTTTTTTTGATTTGAAAACAATTTATAAACTTTAAAATATGTCAGACAGATTATTTATTTTCGACACAACACTGAGAGATGGGGAACAGGTTCCCGGTTGCCAGTTAAATACAATTGAGAAAATCCAGGTGGCTCAGGCTCTGTAGAATTAAGACGTAGATGTTATAGAAGCCGGTTTCCCGGTCTCTAGCCCGGGTGATTTTAATTCGGTAGTGGAAATCTCCAAAGCAGTTACCTGGCCTACGATTTGCGCTCTGACCCGCGCGGTAGAAAAAGATATCGATGCCGCTGCCGAAGCATTACAATATGCCAAGAGAAAGAGGATTCATACCGGAATAGGAACTTCTGATTACCATATTAAATATAAATTCAACTCTACACAGGATGAAATACTCGAACGTGCCATAGCTTGCGTTAAATATGCTAAGAAATACGTTGAAGATGTAGAGTTTTATTGTGAAGATGCCGGAAGAACAGATAATGTTTATCTGGCTAAAGTCGTGGAAGCAGTTATCAAAGCCGGAGCTACCGTTGTGAATATCCCGGATACTACAGGGTATTGCCTCCCGACTGAATATGGGGAAAAGATCAGATTTTTGATGGAAAATGTGAATGGAATCCACAATGCGGTAATATCCACACACTGTCATAATGATTTGGGAATGGCAACTGCCAACACTGTGATGGGAGTTTTAAATGGAGCCCGCCAGGTGGAAGTTACGATAAATGGAATAGGAGAGAGAGCCGGTAATACTTCGTTAGAAGAAGTGGCTATGATATTGAAAAGTCATAAAGAGCTAAATATAGATACAAATATCAATACCAAACATATTTATCCTGTGAGCCGGATGGTTTCCAGTCTGATGAATATGCCTGTCCAGGCAAATAAAGCCATCGTAGGAAGAAATGCTTTTGCTCATTCTTCAGGAATACATCAGGATGGTGTGTTGAAAAACCGTGAAAGTTACGAAATCATTGACCCGAAAGATGTCGGTATTGATGACAATACGATTGCTTTGACCGCCAGAAGCGGAAGGGCGGCTCTGAAACACAGACTGAATGTTTTAGGAGTTGATTTAAATCAGGAACAATTAGATAATGTATACGAAGAATTTCTTAAATTAGCAGACAAAAAGAAAGACATCAATGACGACGATATTCTAATGTTGGCTGGAAAAGACCGGTTGGATTCTCAAAGAATCAAACTGGAATATCTTCAGGTTACATCGGGAGTGGGTTTACAGCCTGTGGCTTCCGTATGTTTGAATATAGCAGGTGAAAAGTTTGAAGCCGCTTCGGCAGGAAACGGTCCGGTAGATGCCGCAATTAAAGCGGTAAAGCAAATTATTCATCGTCAGATGGTTATTCAGGAGTTTTTAATTCAGGCTATCAATAAAGGGAGCGATGATGTGGGTAAAGTTCACATGCAGGTAGAATATAACGGTATGAATTATTATGGCTTTTCAGCGAATACCGATATTATAGCCGCTTCTGTTGAAGCTTTTATTGATGCAATTAATAAATTTGTTAAATGAAAACATTATTTGATAAGATTTGGGACAAACATGTAGTTTCTACAGTAGAAGATGGTCCCTCTCAATTGTATATTGACCGTATGTATTGCCATGAGGTTACCAGCCCTCAGGCATTTAACGGATTAAGAAAAAGAGGGTTGAAGGTTTTTCGCCCCGAACAGATAACTTGCGTGGCCGATCATAACATCCCTACGATTCATCAGGATCAGCCGATCAAAGATCCTGTTTCCAGAAACCAGGTAGATGCGCTTGGTAAAAACGTACAGGAATTCGGATTAACTTATTATCCGATAGGACATGAGAAAAATGGAATTGTGCATGTGATAGGACCTGAAACAGGACTTTCTTTGCCGGGAATGACTATGGTTTGCGGGGATTCTCATACATCCACTCACGGAGCAATGGGTGCGGTAGCTTTCGGCATAGGAACCAGTGAAGTAGAAATGGTTTTAGCTACTCAATGCGTGTTTCAGTCCAAACCCAAAACGATGCGTATTACTGTGAAAGGACAGCTTAAACCTCTTGTAACAGCAAAAGATATGGCCTTGTATATCATTTCGAAAATGACTACCGGAGGCGCAACGGGCTACTTTGTGGAATATGCAGGCGAGGCAGTGGAAAACCTTTCTATGGAAGGACGGTTGACTTTATGCAATCTGTCTATTGAGATGGGAGCAAGAGGGGGTATGATCGCACCGGACGACGTAACGTTTGAGTACATCAAAGGTAAAGAATACGCTCCTAAAGGGAAAGAATGGGATACCGCTCTATCTTACTGGAAAACTTTGAAAACCGATGAGGATGCTATCTTTGATGAAGAAGTGGTTTTTCAGGCTGAAGACATCGATCCTATGGTAACGTATGGTACCAATCCGGGAATGGGTATGGGAATAAACGATGCTATTCCAGAATTGAAGGATATTGAAGAATCCGGTCAAAGATCTTTTATGAAATCTCTTGAATATATGGGATTCCATCCCGGGGAAAAACTGGTAGGTAAACCTATTGATTATGTTTTCCTGGGTAGTTGCACCAATGGACGTATCGAAGATTTCAGGGCTTTTGCACAGATCGTTGAAGGAAAGAAAAAAGCAGAAAAAGTGGTTGCATGGCTGGTACCGGGTTCCTGGGCTGTGGTAAAACAGATCGAGGAGGAAGGTATTGATAAAGTATTGAAAGAAGCCGGTTTTGAATTGCGTCAGCCTGGATGTTCTGCTTGCCTGGCCATGAACGAAGATAAAGTTCCGGCCGGTAAATACTCTGTTTCTACTTCAAACCGGAACTTCGAGGGCAGGCAAGGCCCCGGCGCCCGTACCATATTGTCGGGAGCTTATGTTGCCGCTGCCGCTGCAATTACAGGAAAAATAACAGATCCGAGAACTTTATAACTTACAACCATGGACAAATTTATAACATTAACAAGCACAGTTGTTCCTTTACCGGTAGAAAATGTAGATACAGATCAGATAATACCCGCACGATTTTTGAAAGCAACTTCTAAAGAAGGTTTTGGAGATAATTTATTCTATGACTGGAGATACGATACAAACAAACAACCGATAAAATCTTTCGTATTGAACAATCCTAAATATAAAGGAGAGATTTTAGTTGCCGGGAAAAATTTCGGTAGCGGTTCCAGCAGGGAACATGCAGCCTGGGCTATCGCAGGTTATGGTTTCAAAGTTGTGGTTTCCAGTTTCTTTGCCGATATCTTCAAAAATAATGCAATGAATAACTTTTTATTGCCTGTGGTTGTATCGGAAGAATTCTTAAAAGAAATATTTGAAAGTGTAGAGCAGAATCCGGATATGACACTTACCGTAGATCTGGAAAATCAAACACTTAAAAACAATAGTACAGGTAATTCGGAAAAATTTTCAATCAATTCTTATAAAAAAGAATGTTTTCTGAAAGGTTTCGATGATATTGATTATTTATTAAGCAATAAAGATAAAATAGAACAATATGAGATGAACCGAAATAATTAAAGAATGGACCTCAAAATTGAAATATTAGATACTACTCTAAGAGACGGAGAGCAAACTTCGGGAGTTTCTTTTGCATCTTCCGAAAAGTTGCATATTGCCCGTCTGCTTATTGAAGATTTGAATGTTGACCGCGTAGAAATAGCGTCAGCAAAGGTCTCGGAAGGAGAATTTGATACCGTCCGGCGAATCGCCAAATGGGCTACTGTACACAATCATATTCATAAAATAGAAGTTCTGGGATTCGTTGACGGAGACATTTCATTGAATTGGATTCAAAGAGCAGGATGTAAGGTAATGAATCTTTTATGCAAAGGCTCATTAAAGCATTGTGAAGGACAATTGAGAAAGTCTCCGGAAGAACATCTGGCTGATATTAAAAAGGTTCTGGAAGAAGCGGAAAAAAAAGGTATTTCAATTAATGTTTATTTGGAAGATTGGTCGAATGGAATGCTCCATTCTCCGGAGTATGTCTTTTTCCTTATGGATAATCTCAAGGATACTTCTGTGAAACGGTTTATGCTTCCCGATACACTCGGGATACTTAATCCGATCAATACCGGAAAGTTCTGTAAGGAGATGTTAGTCAGATATCCGGACCTGCGGTTCGATTATCATGCTCACAACGATTACGATTTGGCTGTAGGAAATGTCTTTGCGGCTGTTCATGCAGGTATTGAAGGTATCCATACCACAGTAAATGGATTGGGTGAAAGAGCGGGAAATGCTCCTATAGCTAGTGTGGTAGCGATGTTGCACGACCAGTTGAAATTACAGACCAATATTATAGAGGACAATTTGAATAGAGTAGGGCATATAGTAGAATCCTACTCAGGGATACGGATTCCTAATAACAAACCTATCGTAGGGGATAGTGTTTTTACTCAGTGTGCAGGCATACATGCAGACGGAGACAATAAAAATAATCTTTATTACAACGACTTATTGCCGGAACGGTTCGGACGTGCCCGTGAATATGCTCTCGGAAAAACTTCCGGTAAATCCAATATCAAAAAAAACCTGGAGACGATTGGTGTAGAGCTGGATGAAGAGTCCATGATTAAAGTAACACAACGGATTATCGAACTGGGCGACAAAAAAGAAATCGTAACTCAGGACGATTTGCCTTATATTATTTCGGATGTTCTTCATACATATACGGAAGATAAGATAAAGATGATTAATTATTCTTTATCTTTGACCCAGGGATTGCGTCCTACTGCTACTGTTAAAATTGAAATCGAAGGTAAGGAATACGAATATACTGCGCCGGGAGATGGTCAATATCATGCTTTTACAAAAGCTTTATGGAAAATCTATAATAACTTGGGAAAAGCAAAACCTGAATTAAGGGATTATAACGTGACTATACCTGCAGGGGGAAGAACCGACGCTCTTGTTCAGACTACCATTGCATGGAATTTCAAAGGAAAAGATTTTAAGACCAGAGGGTTGGATATCGACCAGACAGCAGCAGCTATAAAAGCTACGATTAGAATGTTAAATATGATTGAAAATATGTAATTATGGAAATGTATTTAAGAGATGCGAATAAGAAATTAACTATAGCTCTTGTCGCTCACGACAGAAGAAAAGCGGATATGGTGGAATGGGCTGTTTTTAATGCTGATACTTTGTCGAGACATAAACTGGTTTGTACAGGTACTACCGGTGGATTGATTGAGAAGGCATTTAAAGAGAGAGGTATTGAAGCTGAAATTATCAGAATGAACTCCGGACCCTTAGGCGGTGATGCCGAAATTGCAGCTATGGTAGTAAGACAAGAAATTCACCTGGCTGTTTTTCTTATTGATGATTTGAATGCTCAGCCTCACGAAGCGGATATTCAGATGCTACTTCGTCAATGCCGGGTTCATAATGTGCCTATTGCATGTAACCGCTACAGTGCGGATTTAATGATAACAAGCAGTTTGTGGGAAAACGATGATTATGTGCCTTCTGTGCCTCAATATGTAAAATTTGATAGGGAAGAAAAATGAAATTAAAAATAGCGGTATTACCGGGAGATGGAATTGGACCTGAGATTGTAGCTCAGGCTCTGGAAGTTACAAAAGCTGTATGTGAGAAATTTGGTCATGAGTTGGTTTATGAAGAAGGTTTGGTGGGCGCTTCTGCCATTGATGCGGTGGGAGATCCTTATCCTCAGAAAACCCATGAGTTATGTATGGCTTCGGATGCTGTTTTATTCGGAGCAATAGGTTCTCTGAAATACGATAATGATCCTTCTGCGAAAGTGCGTCCGGAGCAGGGTTTATTAACCATGCGGAAACAGTTGGGATTGTATGCCAATATTCGGCCTGTAACCACTTTTCCGTCTTTGATACATAAATCTCCTCTTCGTCCGGATTTAATTGAGAATGCAGACTTTATATGTATCCGGGAACTAACGGGAGGAATCTATTTCGGACGTCCGCAGGGAAGAAGCGAAGACGGACAGGTGGCTTACGATACGTGTGTTTATTCCAGGGAAGAGATTGAGCGCATTGTAAGGTTGGCTTTTGATTATGCGGTGAAAAGGAAAAAGAAACTTACTATCGTGGATAAGGCGAATGTTTTAGCTACTTCAAGATTGTGGCGGCAAGTATCTCAAGAGATAGAAAAGGAATATCCGGAGGTAGAAACCGAATATATGTTTGTAGATAATGCAGCTATGCAGATCGTACAATGGCCCAAGCGTTTTGACGTAATGGTAACGGAAAATATGTTCGGAGACATTCTTACAGATGAAGCATCTGTGATAACAGGTTCCCTGGGAATGTTGCCCTCGGCATCGATAGGCATTCATACTTCCGTATTTGAGCCTATTCATGGGTCTTACCCTCAGGCTGCAGGGAAAAATATAGCGAATCCTCTGGCTACCATACTTTCTGCCGCTTTAATGTTTGAATATGCTTTCGGGCTAATGGATGAAGGTAAATTAATCCGGGAAGCTGTAAATGAATCTCTGGCACAAAAAGTAGTTACGGAAGATATTGCAGAAGACGGTAAGTCTTATAAGACATCTGAAGTAGGCTAGTGGATCGTAAAATATATATTGGAAAATTAAAAACGATATATTTTTTTAGAGGATGAGCCTGTTA
>JAJBTS010000094.1 GCA_020860885.1 Bacteroidales bacterium | reverse complement strand
GATATAACATAATGCATTAATAAATGATAAAAATCAAGTTATATAAAGTTAGGATGATTTCATTTTTTTAAGTACTAGTGCTGTCCTGGTAGGGAGATATACTTTCAACCATTCTTTCATTTCCTTTTCATAAAGGGGATCGTAGTTGGTAAAGTGTTCGATAGAGTTGTCGATTCTTCCGTAACCACCGAACTGTGTATCGTCAGTATTAAGAATGATTTTATATTTTCCGGGAGGAACTAAAAATCCATATCCGTTAAAAGACTGGGCCGGATTAAAGTTAAACAGGAATATAAGATCTTTTCTCTGGAAAGCTAATATCTGATCACTATCATTGTCCCATACTTTCTGAAGAGGTAATTTTTGAAAATTCTTAGTATTTCCGATCAGATGGATCATAGCTTTATCGAAATCTCCCAGGTATTTGTATTTTAAGTTGGGATCGTCGACCAGATTCCATTGTCTACGGGCATATTTGTAAGACCAACCATTATCCTGTCGTGGAAAATCTATCCACTCGGGATGTCCGAATTCATTACCCATAAAATTCAGATATCCTCCATTAATAGTAGAAGCTGTGATCAAACGGATCATTTTATGCAGGGCAATACCCCGGTCTACTACGATATTTTCATCTCCTACACTCATGTGCCAGTACATTTCAGCATCGATTAAACGAAAGATAAGTGTTTTGTCTCCGACAAGAGCCTGATCGTGGCTTTCGGCATAGCTGATTGTCTTTTCATCGGCACGGCGATTGGTTGTTTCCCACCAGATTCCGGAAGGGCTCCAATCCTGATCTTTCTTTTCTTTTATAACTTTGATCCAATAATCAGGGATATTCATTGCCATTCTGTAATCAAAACCGTATCCACCCTGTGTTACCGGAACTGCTAAGCCTGGCATTCCGCTAACTTCTTCTGCAATAGTAATTGCATTTTTATTGATATTGTGTATAAGCTTATTTGCTAAAGTAAGATAAGAGATGGCATCTATATCCTGATTTCCGTTGTAATAATCCGCATAGGTAGAGAAGGCTTCTCCCAATCCGTGACTGTAATAAAGCATGGAAGTTACTCCATCGAAACGAAATCCGTCGAATTTGTATTCTTCCATCCAGAATTTGCAGTTTGATAAAAGAAAATGCAGTACGGCATTCTTCCCATAATCGAAGCAAAGAGAATCCCATGCCGGATGTTCTCTTCTTTCTCCACTCTGGAAATACTGATTGTTAGAACCATCGAAACGACCAAGACCTTCTATCTCGTTTTTTACAGCATGGGAATGAACAATATCCATGATTACGGAGAGTCCCATAGAATGGGCAGTATCGATCAGTTCTTTCAGATCATCGGGAGTTCCGAAACGGGAAGATGCTGCAAAGAAACTGGATACATGATATCCGAAAGATCCATAATAAGGATGTTCCTGGATTGCCATGATCTGAATAGTATTATATCCATCTTCTTTTATGCGGGGGAGAATATTTTTTGTAAATTCTTTGTATGTACCAATACCTTCTTGTGAGGTAGCCATTCCGATATGACATTCATAGATCAGTAAGGGTTGGGTATTAGGTTTGAAATCTTTTATTTTGAATTTATAGGGTTTGGAAGGATTCCATACCTGTGCGCTGAAAATGTACGATTGATTGTCTTGTACTACACGTTGGCTCCATGCCGGGATACGTTCTCCGGAGCCGTTGTACCAATGTACTTTTAGTTTGTAGAAATCAAGATGTTTTATTGCATCTTTAGGTAAATTTATCTCCCATATACCTTGTTCTATCTGAGATAATTTATATTCATTTCTTTCCTCCCAGTTATTGAAATCACCGATCAGGTAAATTTCGGTTGCATAAGGAGCCCATTCTCGGAATACCCATCCGGTTTTTGTAAGATGCAGACCGAAATATAGATATCCGGAAGCAAAATCACTCAAACTGATCTTTCCGTTTTGGGTTAATTCATCTTCTTTTTCAGTAAAATAGCGGTAACGCTTTTCAATGATATCTCTGTAAGGTTCAAGCCAACGGTCGTTTTTAATTAAGCCGAGTGATTTCATGGGTAGATGTTTTTATTTAATAAAGTTTTATTTAGAGATGGTAGCAGAATCCTGCTATTCTAAGAACCGGAGTTGATTACGAAGATCTTTCATCTCGTTTTGCAACTGATTGATTCGTTCCAGCAAATGATGGATCGCATCAATGCCTTCAATATTGATCGACAAGTCGTAGTACATTCTTGCATAACGTTCGATATCAGCCAACTCGTCATAATGAAGAAAACGTTCATTCTCTATTTCATAAATATGTATCAGATCGTTTTCTTCCAACAAGGAAATAAACTGTTGATCCACGTTACCGAGTTGGAGATATTCTTTTATAATTATATAATCCGTTTTCATGGCGTTGATTGTTTACTGGTTTTTTTGCAATTCCCGGAACAGTTCTTTTTGCTTTTCTGTAAGATCCGTCGGGAGTTGAACATTGTAGGTAACAATTAGGTCTCCGAATTGTCCCTCTTTTTTATATATAGGAAATCCTTTTCCTTTTAGCCGGGCTTTTGATCCCGGTTGTGTTCCGGGCTTAACTTTCATCTTCACTTTGCTATCCAATGTATCGATCATTAATTCACCACCCAATACAGCAGTATACAGATCCATATTTACATCGATATACAGATCGTCTCCATTCCTTTTAAATACCGGATCGGGTTGAATTATGAATGTAAGGTATAAATCTCCGGCAGGACCGCCGTTCATCCCGGGAGCTCCCTGGCCTGCCAATTTGATTTGCTGCTCATTCGCAACACCGGCAGGAACCGTTATCCGTAATTTTTTGCCATTTACATGGATCGTTTGTTTGTGCGTTTGTGCAGCTTCCCGTAAGTTCAGGCGTACTTCTCCTGACAAGTCTTGTCCTTTGAAAGAGCTTGTCCGTCCTCCGCTTCTGCGACCTCCGCCACCGAATAGATTCTCGAAAAAATCGGAAAATCCGCCGGCATTCGATCCAAAACCGCCGAAATCCGCACCGCCAAAACCTCCCGGGAAATCTTCATAACTGTAACCTCCGCCGCCGAAATCGCCTCTCGGGCCTTGCTGCTGACGGGCTTGTTCGTATTGCTCCGCGTGTTTCCAGTTTTCTCCATACTCATCGTATTTTTTCCTTTTTTCGGGATCACTCAGTACTTCGTTGGCTTCATTTATTTCCTGAAACTTTTGATGAGCGGAAGTATCATTGGGGTTAAGGTCAGGATGATATTTCCTGGCCAACTTTTTATATGCTTTCTTTATGTCTTGCTGGGAAGCAGACTTATTGACACCAAGAATTTTATAATAATCAATATAGGCCATAATCTTTATTGTATAACCGATGAGTTGTCCGAAAAGAACTGTTAACTTCCTTAAAGGGAAGCCGACACTCAACCGGACTTCCCGGACAATCTCATTATTATATTTTTATTGTTGCTTTCCGCAACATGCTTTGTATTTCTTTCCACTTCCACAAGGACATGCATCATTCCGTCCTACAGTTTTTTCTACGCGGATAGGCTCACGCTTTTGTTCGCGGGTATCGCGTCCGGCCACTTCTCCCTGAGTTCGTTGACTATCAGCCAATTCATCCTTTTGGGTTTTGTAACGACTGTAGTCTGTTTTCTTTTCAGGAGCAGCTTCTTGAATATTTTCTTCTTCACGAATGTATACCTGTCCTCTCATTAACACCGAAACAGTCTTTCTGTTCATGGCATCCACCATATTTTTGAACAAATTAAAAGATTCCAGTTTGTAGATCAATAAAGGATCTTTATTTTCGTAACTTGCATTCTGAACCGATTGCCTCAATTCGTCCATACCCCGTAGATGTTCTTTCCATGATTCGTCTATAGAATGAAGAAGAATGGATTTCTCAAATGACTTCACGACATCTTTGGATTCTGTTTCGTAGGCAGTCTTTAAGTTGCAACTGATATTGTAAACTCTTTTACCGTCAGTAATAGGCACCATAATATTTTCAAAACGGGTTCCGAACTCTTTGTATACACGCTCTATATTTGGTTTTGCTACCTGGATCATTCGTTCATTCTTACGTTTGAAACTCTCCATCGCTGCGTTAAAAACTTCTTCTGTCAGAGCATCTTTTTTCGCGTTCTTAAACTGATCTTCGGTAACTGGGGTTTCCAGTGCCATTGTTTTATAAATTTCGAATTTCAGCCCTTCGTAATCGTTCGATTCGGAATATTCCTCTGATATGGCATTGGATGTATCGTATATCATATTCAGAACATCCAGGCCAATACGTTCTCCCATTAATGCATTCCTGCGACGCTTGTAAATAACTTCTCTTTGAGAGTTCATTACATCATCGTATTCTAATAAACGCTTACGTATACCGAAATTGTTTTCCTCGACTTTCTTTTGTGCACGCTCTACAGATTTATTTAACATATTATGCTCCAGAACTTCACCATCTTTGAACCCCATCTTATCCATCATTCCGGCAATTCTTTCGGAAGCAAACAGACGCATCAGGTCGTCTTCAAGAGAAATAAAGAATACAGAAGAGCCCGGGTCTCCCTGACGACCGGCACGACCACGAAGCTGTCTGTCTACCCGACGCGAATCGTGTCTTTCGGTACCTATGATTGCTAATCCTCCGGCTTCTTTTACTTCCGGAGAAAGTTTAATGTCTGTTCCACGACCTGCCATGTTGGTTGCGATAGTAACAATACCTGTTTGTCCTGCCTGCGCAACAATTTCCGCTTCTCTCTGATGTTGTTTTGCATTTAATACATTATGAGGAATTTTACGCATGTTAAGCATCCTGCTCAATAATTCGGAAATTTCGACAGAAGTAGTACCTACCAGTACAGGACGTCCCTGATCCCGTAGATCAACAATCTCATCAATCACAGCAGCGTATTTTTCTCTTGCTGTTTTATAGATACGGTCGTTCATGTCATTTCTGGAAATAGGCCTATTTGTAGGAATAACCACAACGTCCAGTTTGTATATATCCCAGAATTCACCGGCTTCTGTCTCTGCTGTACCGGTCATACCGGCCAGTTTGTGATACATCCTGAAATAGTTTTGCAAAGTAATAGTCGCAAATGTTTGTGTGGCTGCTTCTACCTGAACCTTTTCCTTAGCTTCAATAGCCTGGTGCAATCCATCGGAATAGCGGCGGCCTTCCATCACACGTCCGGTCTGTTCGTCTACAATTTTAACTTTATTGTCGACAACGATGTATTCTACATCTTTCTCGAACAATGAATAAGCTTTTAGAAGTTGATTTACCGTATGTACCCGTTCCGATTTAACGGCATAGTTTTGCATCAATTCATCTTTCTTCGCTTGTTTTTCATCGTCTGTAATATTTTCATTTTCTATTTCAGCGATCTTAATTCCTATATCCGGTAATACGAAGAAATCAGGGTCGTCCGAATTTCCTGTTAACAGGTCTATACCTTTATCGGTTAGTTCGATGGAATTGTTTTTCTCATCGATAACGAAATAAAGTTCATCCGTAATAATGTGCATTTCCCGGTTTTGCTGTTGCATATAAAACTCTTCAGTCTTTAGCATTTGAGCTTTAACCCCCGGTTCACTTAAGAATTTGATGAGTGCTTTGTTTTTCGGCATCCCTTTATAAGACCTGAACAAAAGTTTGAATCCTTCTTCCTGAGTTTTTGAATCTTCAGAGGCAATCAACTTCTTTGCTTCGGTAAGCAAGTTGTTTGTAAACTTTTTTTGAACATTTACTAAATTTTCTACCCTCGTACGGTATTCTTCATAGAGTTGTTCTTCGCCTTTAGGTACCGGGCCGGAGATAATAAGAGGAGTACGCGCATCATCGATTAATACGGAGTCTACCTCATCCACAATAGCATAATTATGTTTGCGTTGTACCAGATCGCGAGGGCTGATTGCCATATTATCACGTAAATAATCAAAACCGAACTCATTGTTGGTACCGAATGTAATATCGGCTTCGTAAGCTTTCCGGCGATCTTCTGAATTTGGTTTATGTTTGTCTATGCAATCCACAGATAATCCATGAAACATATATAAAGGACCCATCCATTCAGAGTCACGTTTTGATAAATAGTCATTTACAGTTACTACGTGCACTCCATTATGAGTCATGGCATTTAAGAATACAGGTAGAGTTGCTACCAGGGTTTTACCTTCCCCTGTAGCCATCTCTGCAATTTTACCTTTATGTAAAACGACTCCGCCGAACAACTGAACATCGTAATGAATCATATCCCAGGTGATTTCATTTCCACCTGCTACCCAATGGTTGAGGTAGATAGCCTTATCTCCCTGGATGGATACAAAATCATGATTTACAGCTAATTTACGGTCAAACTCCGTTGCTGTAACTTCGATGGTTTCATTTTGAGTAAATCGTCTGGCAGTATCTTTAACTATGGAAAATACTTCCGGTAGAATTTCTTCTAAAGTCTTTTCATGTTCTTCGGTGATATCTTTTTCTATTTTATCTATCTCGTTCCATACTTTTTCACGATCTTCCAATTCGAGCTCTTCAATGCTGGCTTTTAATTCTTCTATTTTATTTTTTTCAGTAGCTACTTTTTCCTGAATGTAATTCATTAATTCCTGAGTTCTGTTACGTAACTCATCGTTCGACATCTTTTCCACTTCAGGGTAAGCTGCTTTTATTTTTTTTACACAGTCCTTTGCTTGCCCCGTATTATCAAAAC
>JAJBTS010000399.1 GCA_020860885.1 Bacteroidales bacterium | reverse complement strand
GCACTTCCTGTTTTATATGTTTTTTTTATTTTATCGTATAATCCAGGAAATTCTTTTTCTATAAATTGTAAAAAGACATTTCGGGTTTTCCCCCTCAAATAAAGAGTTCCGGGTAACATATAATGAACATTACTGTCTTTTGCGTAATGGCATAATGCCTCCAGATTTTCAGAAGAATCGGTAATGTAGGGGATAATGGGCATTGTGTGGAGTCCTATAGAGGCATTGGTTTTGCGGAATTCTTTTAAAACCTTGAACCGGTTAAAGGAAGGGCTGCCATTAGGTTCTATTTTCTTACGAATTTCTTCGTCCATGGTTGTAATAGTAGCAGCTATATTAATATAAGTTATTCTGGAAAGTTCATCAATCAAATAGTAATCCCGTAAAACTAGATCGGATTTCGTAGAAATAATTGCTGGAGTTTTATACTTTATAAGTAGTTTTAATATTTCAGGCATAAACTGATATTGTTCTTCCAATGATTGATAGTTGTCTGTAACTCCTCCAAGATTAAATATTTATCTTTTCCCGCTTTTGTGTCTTAATTCATTTTCAAGACATTCTACTACATTGGTTTTGACGTAAATATTATTGAAGTAATCCTCATCATTCAGATATTTATGTGTATACATAGCAAAACAATACCTGCAACCATGCTTACAACCCCGATAGATATTCAGATCCCAGCTATAGGGTAATTTACGTTTTAATTTATTTAATGCTGTTTGGCATTCAATTTCATGAACCGTACTATTTTTTTCAAAAGATTCCAAGTAAAATATGATTAGAAATTGAGAGATAATTGCTGAGTGTCTTGCAATAGAGTAAAACTTAGACGGTGATAAGGAGTCCTTCCAAAATCTTTTATCCCTTTGCGGTGAATTTTCGTAGGATAACCTTTATTTTTATTCCATCCGTAAAAGGGATGTTTTTGGTGTAATTCTACCATATATTCATCTCTATACGTTTTTGCCAGGATAGAAGCGGCAGCAATGGACAAATACTTTCCATCCCCTTTAATAACAGTAGTATGAGGTATATTTCTATATTTTTTAAAGCGATTTCCGTCGATCAAAAGATGTTCAGGCAAAATAGTCAATTGGTCTATTGCTCGGTGCATAGCCAAAAATGAAGCATTTAATATGTTGATTTTGTCGATCTCTTCAGGTGAAACGGTTCCGATGGCCCATGCTAACGCTTCTCTTTCTATGATAGGACGTAATGCTTCTCTTTGCTTTTCGGATAATTGTTTGGAGTCATTTAATCCTTCACAAATAAATCCTTTAGGCAGAATTACTGCTGCTGCAAAAACAGCTCCTGCCAGACATCCTCTTCCGGCTTCATCACAACCTGCTTCAATGAGATCTTTATTTAAATGAGATAACAGCATTATGAAAGCATCTTAGCAACTTTTTCTATCCCTGCAACCAGGATGTCTATTTCTTCCTCAGTATTGTAAAAAGCGAAAGAAGCCCGAAGAGTACCTTCAATGCCGAAGACTTCCATCAATGGTTGTGCACAGTGATGCCCGGTTCTTACGGCTATTCCTAAACGGTCTAAAAGCATCCCCATATCATAAGGATGAATTCCGCCAACTAGAAATGAAATAACCGAGCTTTTATGTTCAGAAGTGCCTATGATCTGCATTCCATCAATAAGAGATAGCTTTCTTGTAGCATAATCCAAAAGATGTTTTTCATACTGATTGATAGAGGATAATCCAATATTATTAATATAATGTATAGCTTCTGCAAGTGCCGTAGACCCTACATAGTCAGGTGTACCTGCTTCAAATTTGAAAGGTAATTCGTTGAATGTAGTCTTTTGGAAACTGACATGAGCAATCATCTCTCCTCCTCCCTGATAAGGCGGGAGTTTTTCCAACCATTGTTCTTTCCCATAAAGAATGCCAATTCCAGTCGGACCATACATTTTATGAGAAGAAAAAGCCAGAAAATCACAATTCAAAGACTGTACATCTATAGGAATGTGTTGAACCGATTGAGCCGCATCCAATAGTACAGGAATATTGTAATTGTGTGCCAGTTTTATTACATCCGAGACAGGATTGATAGTTCCAAGAACATTTGAAATATGTGTTAAAGAAATAAGTCTTGTTTTAGAAGAGATAAGTTCTTCTATATCTTCCAGGTGTATCTCTCCTTTCTCCGTTACAGGAACAACCTGAATTTTGATACCTGTATTATCTTCCTGAAGTTGCCAGGGAACAATATTTGCATGATGCTCCATTGTCGTCAGAATGATTTCATCTCCCGGTCTGCATTGTGATTTACAAAACGAGGAAGCTATAAGATTAATGGATTCTGTAGCGCCCCGGGTAAAAATAATCTCATTGGAACTGGCTGCATTAATGTATTCCTGAACCGTTTTTCGGGCTTCTTCATGAGACTCAGTCGCTAACTGACTTAATCGATGTACACCCCGATGAATATTTGCATTGATAGTTGAATATACTTCTTCTATCTTCCTGATAACAGGAAGAGGTTTTTGTGTAGTTGCAGCATTGTCCAAATAAACCAAAGGCTTACCATATACTTCCTGTTTTAGTATTGGAAAGTCTTTTCTTATTTCCTCTATATTTAAATACATTCCTGACATCTGATTAATTCTCCTCTGAATCTTTTTTCAATAAGCATTTTTAAGCGTTCTTTTAAAGTATCCAGACGAATACCTTGAATAACGTCGTCTGTAAAGGCATATTTGAGTAATAAGATTGCCTCTTCTTTGGGAATTCCTCTGGAACGCATATAGAATAAAGCAGATTCATCTAACTGACCTGTAGTCATCCCATGCGAACATTTAACATCATCTGCATTTATAATCAGTTGAGGCTTAGAATACATCTTACATTCTTTACTTCCCAGTAGATTCTTATTATTCTGATAGGCCTGGGTCTTTTGAGCATTTTCAGCAACTATTATTTTGCCACTGAAAACTCCCAACGACTGTTCATCTAATACATATTTGAACAACTCATTGCTTTGGCAATTGGGTACATTGTGAAAAATTACAGAATGGTTGTCTATTTTTTGAGTATCATCTACAATAGCCATTCCATACAAATAAGTTTCTGCAAATTCTCCATCCAGATCAATGTAATAATTATTACGTGTTACACCATTATTTAGTGTAATATTATTGATCATTACATTGGAGGAAGTAGATTGCTGAACAAAATTATCTGCTAAGCGGATGGTCCGTTTTGAACTTTCTTCCAATTCGTAAAAATCCAGGACAGCATTTTCTTCTACAAATATCTCGGTAATCTGGGTTGCTGCGTACAATGGTTCTTTTTCCGTAGAATGATCGCAAATTAATATTTTGGCTTGTGAACCAGCTTCTATAATAATCAGGATTCTCCGGTTGATTAAAGCGTCAATCTTCCCGTTAAAGATATTTGTTAATTGTATAGGATGATCGATAATAATATTCTTTGGAACGTATAAAACATATCCATCCTGTACGAACATAGTATTAAGTGCAGTGAGCCCATTCCCTTTCTCTTCAGCTAACTTATTGTAATATTTCGAAAATATATCGGGATATTCTTCGGCAAAAGTGTTTAGACTTCCCGAGAAGACTTTGTCCGGTAAGTTGCGATTGTTCTTTTCTTTATAAAAATGTCCGTTTATTATAAAATGTGGAGAGGAAGATAAATTAGGTATATTACAATGGAATAATTTATGGGGATCTATACTTTCTCCTTTGTAATTTAAATAAAATCCGAAATCCGTATCCAATAATTCGGCTATATTCGTATGCTGATATTCCTCCGATTTAAATATCGGAAATCCAGTCTCTTCAAATGAAGCAAAAGCTTCATCCCTGTAAGAGTTGACAAGAGATGAACAAGAAGCATCGATCTGTTTCCGTTGAGTTTTGAAAAAATCTATATATTGTTTCATTTCAGCCAATCGTATCCTTTTTCTTCTAATTCTAACGCAAGCTTTGGTCCTCCGGTTCTAATGATCTGTCCATTATATAAAACATGTACTACATCTGGTTTTATATAATCTAATAGGCGTTGATAGTGGGTAATGACTATTGTTGCAGTGTCCGGACTTTTTAATTTATTCACTCCGTTTGCTACAATACGAAGAGCATCAATATCTAAACCGCTGTCTGTTTCGTCTAAGATAGCCAGTTTAGGTTCTAGCATAGCCATCTGGAAAATTTCATTCCTTTTCTTTTCTCCACCTGAGAAACCTTCATTGACAGAACGGTTAACCAAATTTTTATCCATCTCTACAATGGATTGCTTTTCCCGCATCATTTTTAAGAATTCACCGGCACTCAGCGGAGCTTCTCCTTTACATTTCTTATGTTCATTTACAGCAGTCCGCATAAAATTCACCATGCTTACCCCTGGTATCTCAACCGGATATTGGAAACTTAAAAACATGCCTTTACAAGATCTTTCTTCAGGAGCCATTTCCAATAAATTTTCTCCCTGAAAAATAACTTCTCCTTTGGTAACTTCAAAGGCGGGATTTCCAACCAATACTGCAGAGAGAGTACTTTTTCCCGAGCCATTAGGGCCCATGATAGCATGTATCTCGCCTGCGTTCACTTCAAGATTAATGCCTTTTAATATTTCTTTTCCATTAATGGAAGCATGTAATTCTTTTATTATTAACATTTTCATTTTTGATTAATTTTCATCCTACACTACCTTCTAAACTAATCTGGAGTAATTTTTGAGCTTCAACTGCAAATTCCATAGGAAGTTTGTTTAATACCTCTTTAGCATATCCATTGACTATCAAGCCTATAGCATCTTCCGTAGGAATTCCTCGTTGATTGCAGTAAAATATTTGATTTTCACTTATTTTAGAGGTGGTAGCTTCATGTTCAACAATGCCTGTATCATTATGAATATCCATATACGGAAAAGTATGTGCACCACAAGTATCACTTAAAAGTAAGCTGTCGCATTGAGAATGGTTCCGTGCATTATCTGCATTGGATGTGATTTTTACCAAGCCTCTGTAACTATTCTGGCTTTTTCCGGCAGATATTCCTTTCGATACGATTCGACTTTTTGTGTTTTTCCCGATGTGGATCATTTTAGTGCCTGTATCTGCTTGCTGGAAATTATTGGTTACTGCTACTGAATAAAATTCTCCGATAGAATTATCGCCCACCAATACGCAACTGGGATATTTCCAGGTTATTGCGGAACCTGTTTCTACCTGTGTCCAGAATACTTTGGACGCTTCTCCTTTGCATAAAGCTCTCTTTGTAACAAAATTGTAAATACCTCCTTTACCTTCTTTATCTCCGGGATACCAGTTTTGAACCGTTGAATATTTGACTTCAGCTCTATCTAAAACTACAATTTCTACAATAGCGGCATGCAATTGATTTTCGTCGCGCATGGGTGCGGTACATCCTTCCAGATAGCTTACGTAGGAGTCTTCTTCAGCAATAATCAAAGTCCTTTCGAATTGTCCGGTATTCAAAGCATTGATACGGAAATAAGTAGATAGTTCCATCGGACATCTTACTCCTTTAGGAATATAAACAAATGAACCGTCACTGAATACAGCAGAATTAAGAGCAGCAAAAAAATTATCCTTATAATCCACAACACTTCCCATGTATTTCTTTACAAGATCGGGGTGATCTTGTACTGCTTCGCTAAAAGAACAAAAAACAATTCCTTTTTCTGCTAATGTTTCTTTGAAAGTCGTTTTGACGGAAACACTATCCATAACAGCATCAACAGCCATCCCACTCAGTAATTTCTGTTCATGTAAAGGAATTCCTAGCTTATCAAAAGTTCTCAGTAATTCAGGATCAACTTCCGAAATATCCTTAGGACCTTTTTTTGTTTTAGGAGCAGCATAATAAATGATGTCCTGATAGTCGATAGGAGGTATGTCCAGATATGCCCAATCCGGCATCTGCATAGTTAACCAATGACGATAAGCATTCAGCCTGAAATCGAGCATCCATTCAGGTTCATTTTTTTTCTGAGAGATCAAACGTACAATATCTTCATTTAAACCTTTCGGTATAAATTCTGTATGAATATCCGTAACAAAACCATATTCATAATCTTTGTTGGTGATCTCATTCAATATATCATTAGAATCTTCTGACATAATTATTAAGTTCAAAATTGAAAGTTGAAAGCTGAGAATCCCTGACAATTAATTCATCATCAGGTTCCGGATTTTCTTTATCCCTAGGGTTAAAATAATCTTTTATGAAAGGGTAAAATGTCGGTATTACAGCTCTTACTTTACTGTAAAAAACGGAATTATCCTGTGTTTGTTTTGATATAACCATATAATCTTTATCAAAGAAAGTTATAACATTCATTAGTATACTTAATGACAATATCCACAAAGCAAATCCAAATAAGCCCCCCAGTAACATATTCAAGGGCTTTGCAGGTGTAGATTTAATAACAATACTTATTAAGTGTCCAATAATATTAATTGCAATTATAATTAAAAGAAAGGCCCCTATGTAGGAGAGGATTAGTAAAAGTTGAGAGGATAAAATATTTTCCGTAAAAAATTCAGATAGAAATTCTTTTAATGGAAAAGCCAACCGGCCGGCAAAAAAGATTCCGGCAACTAAAGCCAAAAAAGAAATGACCTGTTTGATGAAACCATCAAACAGGCTTTTAATTAATCCTCCTGCTAAACAGACTATTATAATTATATCTAGCCAGTTCATGTTACTGATAAGTGGAA
>JAJBTS010000159.1 GCA_020860885.1 Bacteroidales bacterium | reverse complement strand
ATTATATATTGATCCGAAAAACTCACTAAGATTTTTCTTCCCATTTTATTATTTAATTTATGAAAGAACGGTTTAGAATAGTGAATGGTTTAATTAAAATAGTGAGTTAGAAGACTATTATCATTCCAATATTTCCCAAAATTATATATCTTTACAAATTCTAATCGAATTATAATAATGAAAAAAGTATTTGTTAGCGGATGTTATGATATGCTACATAGCGGCCATGTGGCTTTCTTTGAAGAAGCTGCTTCTCATGGCGAATTATACGTAGGTATCGGTTCAGACAAAACACTACACGAGTTAAAAGCGCGTCGACCTATAAATAATGAACAGGAAAGATTATACATGGTAAAATCTTTGAAAGCGGTAAAAGGTGCCTGGATAAACAGAGGAAATGGTTTAATTGATTTTTACGATGAAATCAAGCAGTTAAAACCCGATATCTTTTTTGTAAACAGTGATGGACATAGCACCCTGAAAGAAAATCTATGTAATGAGTTAGGAATAGAATATATAGTCAGCAACCGTATCCCTCATGGAAATCTCCCTTCCCGGTCAACGACCGCCTTAAGAAGCGAGTGCCACATTCCTTATAGAATAGATTTGGCTGGTGGCTGGTTGGACCAACCCCATGTGAGTAGTCTTTCTCCCGGTCCGGTCCTTACTATATCTATCGAACCCGATTATGACTTTAATGATAGAAGTGGTATGTCAACCAGTTCGCGTAAAAAAGCAATAGAATTGTGGCAGGTGGATATTCCCGTAGGAGATAAAGAAAAGTTAGCAAAAACCCTTTTCTGTTTTGAGAATCCTCCCGGCACAAAATATGTGAGCGGTTCCCAGGATTCTCTGGGAATAGTGCTTCCCGGACTCAACAAGTTACATTACGACGGTGGTTTCTGGCCCAGCCATATTGAAAGCATCTCTGATAATACAATCTTAAAGTGGTTGGAAAAACATCTGTGGCTGGTTCCTTTATATCCCCGGTACGAAGATTATGATGTATTAGCGGATACAAATATAAATAAAACGAATGCCGAAAAGTTAAGCCATGCAGCAATTTCCAGTTGGGAAGCTATTATGAATATGGATCTAAACCTCTTCGGAGAAAGTATGCGTAAAAGTTTTGAAGCACAAGTAGCTATGTTTCCTAAAATGGTTACGGAAGATATATATAAAGTTTTAAATCAATACAAAGACCGGGTATCCGGTTGGAAACTCAGTGGTGCCGGAGGCGGTGGTTACTGGATCTTTTTAAGTAAAGAGCCTGTTGAAAATGCTATTCAAATCAGAATTCGTAAAGGAGAATAAATCATGAATAAATTGTATGTTGTTTGTATGGTAATTTCTTTATTTTGTTCTTCCCTGAACAATCTTAAAAGTCAGGAGATTCTTCCCATTATCCGGATAGGCCTTATTGCTGATATTCAGTACGGCGACTGTGACTCCAGAGGAAGCCGGTTTTACCGGAATTCCCTCCCGAAGCTGGATTCATGTATGGTTGATTTCAATCAAAATCATGTTCATTTTATAGTTAATTTAGGAGATCTCGTTGACCGGTCTCCCAATGACATAGACGCAGTATTATCGATATTAAAACAAGCCGAATCTCCCGTTTATAATATTACAGGAAATCATGATTATGGGGGTTTTAAAGATAATGAGGCCTTATACAGAAAGCTTAATATGCCTCAGGAATATTATTCTCTACTGAGTCAAAACTGGC
Source organism: Bacteroidales bacterium (assembly GCA_020860885.1). Taxonomy (GTDB): domain Bacteria; phylum Bacteroidota; class Bacteroidia; order Bacteroidales; family Azobacteroidaceae; genus Azobacteroides. Next base: position 5,014 of record JAJBTS010000159.1, on the reverse strand, counting down.
GTTTTATTTTACTTAATACGAACGAAATTGCTTCTTACGCAAACGTCGAAGAGACATGGAAAGAAAAAGAATTAAAAGAACAAATGGACCATCTTAAAAAAACAGATAAAAAGAATGGTCAATCTTATAATGGTGGTATTAGCAGTATTCAATTAAAATGGCTGGAAGATCAATTGAAAGCTGCAGAAAAGAATGATGAAAATGTAATTATCTTTTCTCATCATCCTCTTTATCCTTCCAGCGCCTATACAGCCTTGAATGACGAAGCTATTTTAAATACGGTATCAGAATTCGAATGTGTTAAGGCAATCATCAGCGGACATCACCATACCGGGGCTTTCGGAAATTATAAGAATATTCCTTGCATTACTACAGAAGGAATGATTGAAACGGAAAACACGAATGCATATGGTATTATAAATATTTTTAATGACAAAATTGTTTTGGAAGGAAAAGGGCGAACTAAAACGTATGAAATTCCACTGAACAGTACTAAATAGTAAAAACAAACGAATCCGGAAAATGGATCCTTCCTTTATTATTTAAAGAATTCCAGATATCAGATATTAAACAATAAACAATTAATTTATCAACATGAAAACACTCCGTTTATTTATTATCCTTTTTTTTAGTGTGTACTTAATATCCTGCACCGAAGATGTCGCAGACAAAGTTCCTGTAACAATTATTCCCAAGCCTGTTAATATTACAGAGGGAACAGGTGAATATGCATTCACTAAAAACACAAAAATTTATGCAGATCCGAGTGCAGCAAGCACTGCTGAATTTCTGGCCGCCTTTCTTCGTATCCCTACAGGATATAACCTACCTGTAGAAATAACCTCGGATTTAACCAGTATTACAGAAGGTATCGTACTTACTATTAAAGACATTCAAAATGAAAATAAAGAAGCTTATATTTTAGATGTAACTCCTGATAAAATAGTAATTGCAGCAGGAGATCCTTCCGGACTATTCAACGGAACACAAAGTTTGAGACAATTGTTTTCCCCGGAAATAGAAAACTTATCTGTTGTTAAGAAAAGTAAATGGTTGCTTCCTGTAGTCTCTATAAAAGACGAACCTTATTATCGTTGGAGAGGTTACATGCAAGATGTGAGCCGAACCTTTTACAATATGGAATTTATGAAAAAATATCTGGATGTAATGTCTCTTTACAAACTTAATACTCTTCATTTTCATTTAACAGATGATCAGGGATGGAGAATTGAAATTAAGAAATATCCTAAACTTACTTCCGCTAAAGCCACTACTTTCCCGGAAAAACATAATCAACCGGCTGAAAGAAGCGGATTTTATACCCAGGAACAAATTAAAGAATTGGTAGCTTATGCTGCAGAAAGGAATATTACAATCGTTCCTGAGATAGATGTACCCGGGCATTGCTGGCCTGTTATTTTAGAGTATCCGGAATTGGGAGTGAACGATGTAAGAGAACCTGATTATGTAATGCCATTTCTGGCATCGTGGTCTTATTGGGGATTTCAATTTACTCCTAATCCACTCGATCCGACCAAAGAAGAGGTGTATACTTTTTTAGATAATATATTTACTGAAGTGGCAGAATTATTTCCGGGCGAATACATCCATTTCGGTGGAGATGAAGTAGTTCATCGTTTGTGGGAAAGCGAACCTCATGTACAGGCTTTTATGAAAGAACATAAGATGAAAGACGTTACGGATTTACAAAGTTATTTTGTTAACAGAGTTGCGGAGATCATAATAAATAAAGGAAAGAAGCCTATGGGCTGGAGTGATATCCTAAAAGGGGCAGACAGCCTGAATAAAGAGGTAGCTATGATGTCGTGGTTAGGAGATGTAAAAAGCGCAGTAACGAAACAATTCAAAATTGTAGCTGCACCTGCAGGATATTTGTATTTCGATATAACTCAAAAAGACAGAAACGATGGAACTATGTCCGATCTGGCTTATGGTAATATAAATTCCATAGAAAGAATTTACGGTTATGACCCTTCCGAATCACTGACTGCAGAAGAAAAACAATACGTGTTGGGAGTTCAGGCGAATCAATGGCCGGCGGTTCCTCAGGAAATAAAAGACATAAATGTGCAGAATTTCCCCCGAATCTTAGTGCTTTCGGAAATTGCCTGGTTACCTAAATCGAAAAGAAATTACGATAATTTTATGCAACGGTTAGAAAATCATTATCCCCGTTTGGATGAAATGAAAATAGATTATTACACAGATGGAGGATACATCACAGGAACATGGTCACCGGAAGAGATTTCTACCGACTATAAAGACCTGGAATGGGATGTTTCGCAAAAAGTATATGCGAATGGCCGTATCATTGCAGGATTTTACTATACCAATGGAGAATCTTTTCTTAATATTAAGAAAGTTCAATTATTGGAAGATGGAAAAGTGATTTCAGAAGATATTCATGAAGGCTTAGCGGATGATTTCCGGGGAACCCACAGAACAAAGACTTATCAATACAATTTAAAAGTGGATAATTACAATCCTACAGCCGTGTATACCGTACGGGCCGAAGTTGCCGGAACCTCAGGAACAGACTCCTATGGTAACTTCACATTCAACTTAAGTCCATACAAACCATTTACTGTGACCCGTAAACAATGAACAGTTAACAGTAACCAGTAATCAATTATCAAGACACAAGAAGTAAGTAAATTTTCGCACGTGTGATTTTTTTAAATCGTGGTTTCATTTGAAAAAATGGCACGTGCGAAAATTTTCAGTCAACAGTGAGTCATAAACATTTCACAATAAGCAAGATATTCTCTTTCAATAGTGATATGTATCATTACCTTTTCTTATTACTTTTCGCTACCTTTTTGCGGTAAGTATCACCACCTCTCCGAAATACTCTTCGCGACCCTCCTGCGGTAAGTATTGCGACCCCGTCGAGATACTTACCGCAACACGGTGTTAATACTCTTCGCTACCCCGTCGAGATACTCTTCGCGACGGGGTGTTAATACTCTTTGCAAACAGGTGTCAATACTATTCGTAACGAGAAGAGGGTATTAGACAATGGTTTTGTATCTTTATATCGTTAAACAAAAAGAACTAAACTATATTTTTCAAAAGACCAGACATACTTTCTAATAAAAAAGAAAGGTGCCTTTTCTGGCACCTTCTTTTGCTTTAAGATTCATATCTTTTTCTAAAAGAAATAATCTTCTATTCTATAAATCAAAATTTATTTCCTGGGTAATTCCACTTTCAGATGCAACTCATCTAATTGTTCCTGAGCCAAGACCGAAGGAGCATCCATCATTACGTCGCGGCCTGAATTATTTTTAGGGAAAGCAATACAGTCACGAATGGAATCCAATCCAGCAAAAATAGAAACAAATCGATCGAGACCGAATGCAATACCACCATGAGGAGGAGCGCCATATTTGAATGCATTCATTAGGAAACCAAACTGTGCCTGAGCTTGTTCTTCCGAAAAGCCCAATGTAGCAAACATTTTTTTCTGCAATTCGCTGTCAAATATACGAATAGATCCCCCTCCTATTTCTACACCATTGATCACCATATCATAAGCATTGGCTCTTACAGCACCAGGATCTGTATCTAATAAATGAATATCCTCTAATTTAGGGCTCGTAAAAGGATGGTGTTTAGCAAAATAACGATTCAACTCTTCATCAAATTCCAGTAAAGGGAAATCAACCACCCATAGACAGTTGAATTGATCTTTCTTTCTAAGACCTAACCGTGAACCCATCTCAAGACGAAGTTCTCCCAGTTGTTTCTGTGTTTTCTCTGTTTTACCACAAAGAACAAGCAATAAATCACCAGGTTTAGCATCTGCTCTATCGATCCATTTTTTCAAATCTTCCTGAGAATAGAATTTATCTACCGACGATTTTATGGAACCATCCGCCTCATAACGTACGTAAATCAAACCGGAAGCACCAATTTGCGGACGTTTGACGAAATTAGTTATTTCGTCTAATTGCTTACGAGTATAAGCAGCACAACCTTCCGCACAAATAGCGCCTATATACTCCGCATTATCAAAAACGCCAAAACCTCTGTCGGCAGTTAAATCTTTTATTTCAACAAACTGCATTCCGAAACGAGTATCCGGTTTATCCGAACCATAAAGTCTCATAGCATCCGCATACGATATACGGGGAAAATCGGCAACGTCAACTCCTTTTATCGTTTTAAATAGGTATTTAGTCAATCCCTCGAAAATATTTAGTATATCTTCCTGCTCCACAAAAGACATTTCGCAGTCTATCTGCGTAAACTCAGGTTGACGGTCAGCGCGTAGATCTTCATCCCGGAAACATTTTACAATCTGAAAATAACGATCAAAACCCGAAACCATCAATAATTGCTTCAAAGTTTGTGGAGACTGTGGCAAGGCATAAAATTCGCCGGGATTCATCCGTGAAGGGACAACAAAGTCCCTTGCTCCTTCCGGAGTAGAACCAATCAACACAGGAGTTTCCACTTCCATAAAATTTAAGTCGTTTAAATAACTACGTGTAGCGAAAGCCATCCGGTGGCGCAATTCTAAATTAGAACGCACTGCAGTTCTTCTAAGATCCAGATAACGATATTTCATTCTTAATTCATCTCCTCCATCTGTTTCATCTTCAATGGTAAAAGGAGGGGTTTCCGAAGGATTTAATATTTTTAATTCCGAAGCAATAATCTCGATATCTCCTGTGGGGATCTTGGAATTTTTATTGAATCGTTCGGCAACAACTCCTTTAATCTGAACGACCCATTCTCTCCCCAGTTTTTCAGCCTGAGTACACAAATCAGCATTGGCTTCCTGATTGAAAACAATCTGGGTAATACCGTAGCGGTCACGAAGATCTAAAAATATCATCCCTCCCATTTTACGTGCTTTTTGTACCCATCCAGCTAAAATAACTTCCTGATTCAAATTTGCGATACGAAGTTCACCGCAAGTATTCGTTCTATACATAATAAATGATTTGTAAGACTTTTAATTTTAGTTTACAAATTTACATAAAAG
>JAJBTS010000387.1 GCA_020860885.1 Bacteroidales bacterium | reverse complement strand
AATTGGTACAGATTTTGCCTTTGGAATCAGGAATGGGCAGGAACGGCGAATGGAAAAAACAAAACATCATCGTAGAAACAGACGGACAATATCCGAAAAAGATATGTATTAGCATCTGGGGAGATAAAATTAATCCCGACCAATTACAGATAGGAAACCTGCTTACTGTAGATTTCGATGTGGAAAGCAGAGAGTTTAATGGACGTTGGTATACAGATGTGAAGGCTTGGAAGGTCGAATCAGCCGGAGGCAATCCCCTAGGGAAAGAAAGTGAATCCCCATTGAATTATAATTTTCCCGATACCCCTCCGGCTCCTCCAGTGCCCCCGACTTCTGATTACAACGATTTACCTTTTTGATAAATAACATACTATGTCTGATCATGCGCCTGAAACTTTTCTAAGTCTTGTCGCTAATGACCTGATCAGCCGTTTTGGTACGGATCTTTCAGATGTAATCGTTGTTTTTCCGAACATAAGGGCCAGCCTGTTTTTTAATTCCCATTTATACAGGTGTTCTCAGGCTCCTTTATGGGCTCCCCAATATACTTCTATAGAAAGTTTATTCGAAAAGCTGTCTCCCCTGAATAAGGGAGATAGTATTTTTCTGATCAATGAACTCTATAAATCATACATTCAGGTATATAACAGGTATGCCACAACTCCTTCGTCGGAAACGCTGGATGAGTTTTTCTTCTTTGGCGAAATCCTTCTGAATGACTTTGACGATTTAGATAAAAATCTGGTCCATGCAAAAGCGTTATTCACGAATCTGAAAGATCTGGATGCTTTGAAAGATGATTTTACTCATTTGTCGGAAGATCAGATACAAGCGCTTATTCGTCATTTCAAACATGTTTTTCAGGGAGAAAGCGAACTGAAAACAGCTTTCTGGAATATCTGGAATATTCTGGGAGAAGTATATACTTCTTTCAGGGAAATCCTGTTCTCAAAACAGATAGCTTATCCGGGAATGCTGATGCGTTCAGTTGTTGAAAACGAAAATACGAATCTGCAATGCAAACATATTGCTTTTGTCGGGTTCAATGTTTTGAGCAAATGCGAACAAAGTTTGTTTCAGCAACTTAAAGATAAAGCTTCTTTTTATTGGGATTACGATTCTTACTATATCGATACGGAAGCAGGGCGGTTTATTAAAAAGAATATTCAAAAGCTTGGTTCTGCATTAGATCCTGCTTTAATGAATAATTTTTTACCCAAAAAAAAGAATATAACTTTCCTGGCTGCCCCTTCCGAAAGCGCCCAGACATCTGTTGTTCCCGGCTGGATAAGCCATCTGAGGGATAAAACGGATTTTATAAAACCCGATTCTGCTATTGTGTTGTCTAATGAGGCCGTTCTGCCTGCTGTAATGCAAACCATACCTGATGAAAAAGTAAATAATGTCAATATAACCATGGGGTTTCCAATAACCCTGACGGCTATCAGCAGTTATATTCAGGTGCTGACAGAGATGCAGACGAAAGCCTACCGTGCGAAAGATCAATCTTTCTGGTATAAATACGTTTTGCCTGTTTTGAGACATCCTTACACGAAGTTGATATTTCCCGAAGCAAAAGAAGTCGAAAAAGAACTGGTTAAAAATAATATATTTTATCCTGCGATAGATCAGTTAAAAGATGCATTGATTTTCACTTATGCCCGCACGACGGTCGATCTGGCCAAATATCTGATCGATATTATTCAAAAGGTAGGAAGTATGTACAGGAGCAATCCTATTAGTTCGGATCCTTACAACGGATTGTATCAGGAATCCGTATTCAGGGCTTATCAGGTGCTCAACCGCTTGTATGGATTGATTCATACGGAAAATCTGAAAATAGAGAAAGCAACTTTCCTGCGGTTGATTAAGAAAATACTTTCCACGGTTCAAATTCCCTTTCATGGAGAGCCGGTAAAAGGTTTGCAAATTATGGGGGTTCTGGAAACCCGTACTCTGGATTTTAAGAACGTATTATTAATGAGCGTGAATGAAGGATTTATGCCGGCTAACAGGAACGATAATACTTTTATACCGCAGTTTCTACGGGTTTATTTCGAGATGAGCACGGTGGATCATCAGGATTCTATCTATTCTTATTATTTTTACCGCTCAATCCAGCGGGCTGAAAATATTACATTTGTCTACAATACCGATAAGACAGCCATGGGGAAGGCGGAAATAAGCCGTTTTTTACTTCAATTGATAGTCGACCCGCAGCTGAAAGGTAAGATCAATCGTTTTTCTCTGCATTCGTCTATCAAGCCCTGGCAGCCCGATCCTGTTGTAATTGATAAAGATAATGCTATACTTACTCTTTTGAAGAGTAAATACGACCTGAATACGAACCTGTATGCACAGACTTTATCTCCTACTGCGTTAAATACATACATGGATTGCTCGTACAAATTTTATCTCGAATATATAAAAGAACTACGGGAAAAAGAAGAGCTGGCCGATGAATTGGATAATTCGGTCTTTGGATCCATCTTTCATCAGGCAGCCGAAAATTTGTACCGCGAAATAGGAAGGATAGAAGAGAATATGTCTTTTATTCCTTTTGTGGTTGAAAAACAGCATTTCGATCGTTACGAACAGTTTCCGCATCTTATTAATAAACTCGTGATCCGGGCTTTTGAAACGGTCTATTTCAAAGGGAGTAAAGTGATAGAAGAAGATTTCAACGGCGAACAACTGATCAATTTTCATGTAGTATGTAAAATGATCGAACGACTGATACGTTTCGATAAGAAAAGAACTCCTTTTACTATATACGGATTGGAATGGCGGGTGAAAGAAGAATATCTTCTTCCTCAAAAGAACATACGGATAAATATCGGAGGTATTATTGACCGGCTGGAAGAAAAGGATGGAAGTTACTACATCCTGGATTATAAAACGGGGGGAAGGGCGAAGGAGTATAAGATGCTTGAAGATCTTTTTGCTTTGAAAGAGAACCGGGCTTCCCATATTTTCCAGACTTTTGTCTATGCTTCCGCTTTAAGCCGGAAGAAAGAGTTTAATAGGCCGGTAGTTCCTGCTTTGTTGTATATGCAGCAGGCTTCCAAAGACGATTATTCTCCGGTTGTATTGAAAGAAAAAGAACCTATTACTGATTTCAAGAGTATGAATGCCGAATTCGAAACCTTGTTGATCGATAAGATGGAAGAAATATTTAATGGGGAAATCTCTTTTCAGCAAACCCCTATTCTCTCTAATTGCGAATATTGCAATTTCAGGGAAATGTGTAACCGCTAAAAAAGAGGTGCCGATGATAGAAGAAATTTTTTCTGATCATTGGCACATCCTATATCATTAAGGTATTATATCAAGGTATTAACCGTGCGGATAGATCCGGTGTCGGCATATCTTTATCCAATGGAAATATAGGGCGGTTGATGCGTTTGTAAGGAAGATTCGGCAAATCCTGATTAACTCCTCCCAAAGTGTGAGCCATCATCCAGTCTGCCTGTACATCGTAAAGCTCTTCTACCAGATATCCCATTTTTACAACTACAATATCCATATCGGCCGGATTGAGTTTGTGTCTGGCAAAATCGGCTACCCGGTGGAAACCTTTTCTTTTTTCAGTAACAATAACGTACACATTTCCAACTTTAACGACAGCTTCCCTGTTTTCCGGATTATCGTAAAGGGAAGTTACTGTTCCCGATAATTTTACAGGAGGTGCGTAGCGGTAATCTACTTTTGCTCCGGCTTCTCCGCTGACTGCATTACCTATACCGGCTTTGAAAGCTTTTTCTACGAATTCAGGTCCGGGAATAGAAGCATATACCAGCTTTTTTCCGTTTCCTGCTTTGAATTCATTTCTTTTTAATATTTCTGTGATTGTCCAGGTAACATCCCCTGCTCCTCCTGCAGTAGGGTTGTCACCCATATCACTAATGAAATAGGGTTTTTTATTGCTGGCGATAGCTTGTTGCAGGCATTCTTCCAGGGGAGCAGTCGGCGCTACAAAGTCAAAATCATTTCTTACATCCCAGAAATGATGAGCCAGATATTCAGCTGAGTTAACTACATTGTCTTTGTTATCTCCTGTAACCATAACGACTGCATGATTGCGGGGTTCGTCTGCCCATGCATAGCCGATCCAGATACCTGCGTCTATGACTCCTTCCTGAGCGGTAGCCGGGACAATGGCTGCATACAAGGATTTAGCCGGTTCTACACGCGTACTGGTTTGTTCGCCCGGTAATAAAATAGGAATAGGGATCCATGCTTTGTATGCGGGTTTACCTTTTCCGGAGTACAGTCTTTCTACCAAATTCGAAACAGCTCTTTCTCTGGATTGCATAGAATCTTCATGAGGCGCCATTCTGAAACAGGTCATGAGATCTGTGTTTTCCGCCAGACGGGGAGTTACATTCCCGTGAAGATCCATACAGGTAGAAACCAGAGTTTCCGGGCCGACCACTTCCCTTAATCTTATAATAAAATCACCTTCGGGATCATCCATCCCAACCACACTCATAGCTCCGTGAATATCAAAGAAAAGACCGTCGTACGGAAGGTTCTCTTTAAGAAGATCCAATGTTTGTTTCAGAAGCGATTCGTAAGTTTCCCGGGTAATGGCTCCTCCGGGAGTAGCCCAGGAATTAAGTGCCGGGAACCATTCGGCTTTTTCTCTTAGCTCAGACCCTTCTTTCAGGAAAGAATAAGAGTTTACCAGATTATCTCCCGAACGTTTACGGAAAGCATCTTCAGGAGTGATGGCCGGAGAAAAGGTACTCGATTCAATACCTATTCCCGCAATAGCGATACGAGGTTTATTCTGTGCTAAAGATAAGGATAAACATCCTATCAGAAAAAACGTTAGTAAAAAAGAAAATTTTGATTTCATACTATATAAAGAATAATAATTATTTCGCAAAGATAAGCCCCGGCAACTCATTCCAGGCTCCACGTGTGAAATCCGGGACTTCTACCGGAGCTCCGTTGTTTTTCGTTGATATTTCGGAAAGTTCCGCAATACAGGACCATTCTGCGGCATCGTAAACATCCATATCTAATGGCAACCCGTTTCTAAGGCAGTAAATCAACCGGTAATCCATGATATAATCCATACCTCCATGCGCTATCATGCGGAGTTCTTCTGCTTGTTCTTCCGATTCTTTATAAAAAGGATGCTTGTATTCCAGCAGAAGAGAATCTACTTTTTCCTTAGGTAAAGCCCATCTGCTCAGAGAGGGCAATAAGATCTGATTGACCGGATATTTCTGGGCAAATCCTTTGGTTCCCGCAATCTGGTGAATACGGCTGTAAGGACGGGGAGTAGACGCGGCATGTTCCACAACAATCGTTTTCCCTTTCTCTGTTTTAATAATGGAAGTGCTTACGTCCCCCATCTTATATTCCTGTTTCGATTCCGGGGAATCTTTACCAAACCTTTCTTCTACATATTCGCTGATTCCGAATTCATTGGAAGACAAAGAAACCAATACATTCATTTTATCTCCGCGGTGGATATTCAAAACCTGGCAAACAGGTCCTAAGCCATGCGTAGGGTAGGGATTGCCTGTATGATCTATATTGTATTGCTGTCTCCATTGTTTGTGGTAACCGATAATGCCCGGTTCATCCTGAGTAATCGTGCCGATTCCCGGTTCGTATCGTTGAGTTTCCGAAATACGGGGATTGGCATTGATTTCTCTTAAATCGTGGAGGTAGGCTCCTTCAACATGTACGATTTCGCCAAAAATTCCTTGCTGAGCCATATTCAGTGTTGCCAGTTCGAAACGGTCGTAACAGCAGTTTTCCAGCATCATACAATGCATCCGGGTTTTCTCGGCTGTATTAACCAAACGCCAGCATTCCTCTACCGAAATAGCTGCGGGGACCTCTATCGCAACATGCTTCCCCTTTTCCATGGCATATTCGGCAATATCCGTATGAGAATACCAATCCGTACATATATAAATCAGATCGATATCTTCTCTGTGGCAAAGCTCCTGCCAGCCCGTGTTTCCTGTAAATTCCATTGCTGTATCCCGTTGATGGTCGATGATATTCTTTTGTACAATATCCAGGTTGTTTTGTTCCAAATCGCATAAGGCTTTTATTTCTACTCCTTCTATAGCCATCATGCGTGTAACAGCGCCTTTGCCCCGCATTCCCAATCCGATAAATCCTATTCTTACAGTAGGGATAGGATCGCATTTTAATTGCAAAACATGCGATTGTCCTTCCATGCGGGGGGACCGGAAGTTTTATAGGTTGCTGAACTTTTTCAGAAGAAGATGGATTGCATCCATGAAAAAGAAAAATGGTAGTAGATATACAAATACCAAGTACCAGATAAAATAAGATACGGGTTGCTTTCATGGTTACAAAGATAATAGTTTACAATTAAAAAACGCAAAATAAATAACTGATGAACAGCTTATTATTTTGCGTTTCGAATATATATGAATGAGATTACTTTTTTCCGCAAGATTTATTTTCTACAATCAGTTTCTTGGTAGTTGCACAAGTTACTGTATTGTTTTTAGTCTGTTTTGTAGTAGAGCTTGCTGTTTCTTTTTTCTCGGAAGAAACGGCCTCTTTGTTGTTTTTAGAATCTTCTTTTTTATCTGTATGACAATTTTCTTTTTTTGCTCCGGAATTGTCTTTTTTCTCATTTTGAGCATTAACGGGTAATGAGAAAAATACTACGGTTACCATTAATAAAGAGAATAAAGTTCTTTTCATAAGCTCTTTTTTTATTTCGTTAAAAATGCGATTGACGAAGCAAAGATAG
>JAJBTS010000364.1 GCA_020860885.1 Bacteroidales bacterium | reverse complement strand
TATCTTGTTCATGATGTAAAATTGGATATGAAATGTTTGATTTTATTGATGTCTGTATTCCCTGGTGAAAGTTCAAATTTACTATTCAGATCTATTCCTGCAAAAAGGGAATGATCTATTTTCTTTATATCGGATACATCTTGCTCGCTGATTCCTCCGCTTAACAGAAAAGGGGTGGTGCCTGTATAGTACGAGAGTATTTGCCAGTCGAATTTTTTTCCGGAGCCTCCGTAAAATACGGTTTTTGTATCGAAGAGAAAGTAATCGCAGGTATTTTCATAAAATACGGATGACCTAAAATCTTCCGGATCTTTTATGGAAAAAGCTTTAATGACTTTTACATTGTTTTGTCGGAGTAATTTACATTCTACCGGAGACTCATTGCCATGCAATTGCACAACGTCTAAATCAAATTCTTTTATTCTGTTCAGAATATTTTCTACAGGTTCATTGACAAATACTCCTGTCAATTGTATACCAGAAGAAATGCTTTTCAATTCCGGAAAACTTTTTTCTCCGATATAACGGGGGGATTGAGTATAGAATAGGATCCCCATCATATTTATCGGTAGTTTACACAACTCTTTTATATTGTCGGGATATTTCATCCCGCAGACTTTAATTTTCATATTGCTCTATTTTCCGGATGAAAGTTCTCAATGTATCTGCCGGCTCTGATGTTTTCATAAAACTTTCTCCCATCAGAAAACCTTTGAATCCTTCTTTTCTTAATTCTAATATTGTCTGTACTTCCGATAAGCCGCTTTCCGATATTTTGATAAACTTCTCAGGGATTTTATGAGCCAGTGCAATGGTGTGTTGTATATCCGTCACGAATGTTTTCAGATCCCGGTTGTTTATACCTACCACATCTACATTCGGTTGTATATATTCTAATTCTTGTTCGTTATGGATTTCCAGTAAAACTTCCATATCCAAATTATGAGCTACATTCGTAAAACGATAGCTTTCGTCGGGAGAAAGACATGCTGCAATAAGAAGAATAACATCGGCGCCCATTATCTTAGACTGATAGATTTGGTATTCATCAATAATAAAAACTTTTCTCAAAAGAGGTATTTGGTTGATGATGTTTCTGACTTTTCTGAAATCATTGAACGATCCTCCAAAAAAAGATTCATCTGTTAAACAGGATATTGCAGAAGCTCCTGCTTCTTCGTAACCTTTTACAATCGATACGATATCAGCATCAGGATGTATCAGGCCTTTCGAAGGAGATTTTCTTTTGAATTCGGAGATAATTCCCGTACTGGAATTTCTTAAAGATTCTTTGAAAGAAATTGTTTTCCTTGTCTGGAAATTCAATAAATTTTTCAAATGGGAAAGTGAGACAGCCTCTTTTTGACGGGCAACTTCCAATCGTTTGTTGTTGCAGATGGTATCCAGGATATTCATATCTAATTATTTATTTTTAAGAAACGGAAAAATGTGTCCTGTGCTTTACCTGATTCCAAGGATTCTTTTGCTTTTGCAATACATGTTTCAAAATCCAGGTTGGATTCAATGGTTTGAATGGCAGTTGCTGCATTCGCTATCACGACATTTTTTTGAGCATCTGTGGCTGTGTTATTCAATACCCGGTCAAATATCAGGGAAGCCTCCTGAGGACTATTGCCTCCAAATAATTCTTCCGGAGTCACCTTTTTGAATCCTAGTTCTTCCGGAGTATAAATCTGTTCTTCGTATTTATTGATGATCTTAAAAGTATCTGTCAATGATATTTCATCGTAACCATCCAGACTATGAACGATAGAAAAATCATTACCGCTTTCCTGATAAATATAATTGTATAAACGAGCCATTTTCAAATCGTAGACTCCCAATACCTGACGCTTCGGTATGATCGGATTGACAATCGGTCCCAGTATATTGAAAAATGTTCTTACTCCCAATGCTTTTCTTACCGGAGCCACTGTTTTCAATGCGAGATTAAACAAAGGTGCATGCAAATAAGCAATGTTGGTTTCATCCAGAGATTTCTTATGTAAATCTATATTTCCCGAAAATTTGACTCCATGCTCTTCCATAACATTGGATGCACCGCTTACGGAAGTGGCTCCGTAGTTTCCATGTTTTACCACTTTATAACCTGCACCCGCAGTAACAAAACATGCCGCAGTGGATATGTTAAATGTGTTTTTACCATCACCGCCTGTGCCGACAATATCAATCGGATTGTAATCTTTTAATTCGTCTACATTAACACGCATCTCTAATAATGCCTCGCGAAAACCTAAAATTTCATCCACACTGATGCTTCTCATAAAGTAAACGGTGATAAATGCAGCGATCTGACTTTCGTTGTATTTTCCATTGGCCATGTTCCGAAGAATATCTTTTGCTTCTTCACGACTCAAATATTGATGTTCAAATAAACGGCTTAATATTTCTTTCATAGGATATACTTATTAAATTTAATTTGTTAAAAACTGATGAACCATCTCTTTACCTAAAGGTGTTAATACCGATTCCGGATGAAATTGTACTCCATGGATATCCAGCGTTTTATGTCTTAATGCCATGATCTTACCATTTTCATCTTCAGCGGTTATGACCAATTCTTCAGGAAAGCCTTCTTTATCTGCGATCCAGGAATGATATCTCCCTACTAGGAATGTTTCGGGTAAGCGATTGAACATACGATCTTCTTCAATAACATGGATAGGAGATGCAACACCATGGTAAACGTATTCCAGATTAATTAATTTTCCTCCAAACGCTTCAGTAATGGCCTGATGACCTAAACATACTCCTAAAATACTTTTGGTGGAAGCATATTGACGGATCAAAGGAAGCAATAAACCGGCTTCGGAAGGTATTCCCGGTCCCGGAGAAAGAATAATCTTATCGTATTTATTTACTTCGTCAAGACTTATTTTATCATTCCGGTAAACATCCACGTCCTGATAACCTAACTCATTTACCAGATGAACCAGATTGTAAGTGAAAGAATCGTAGTTGTCAAATATAAGGATTTTCATGATCAGTTCATTATTTGTTCTGCGGTATCAATTGCTTTTTTTAATGCTCCTAGTTTATTGTTTACTTCCTGCAGTTCGGATTCTTCGTCCGACCGGGAAACAATTCCTGCACCTGCCTGATAATACAAGACATTATTTTTACTTACAAAGGTACGGATTGTTATTGCTTGATTCAGGTCGCCGTTCAAGCCAATGTATCCGATACATCCGCCATAAGCTCCGCGGTTATGAGCTTCTATATCCCGGATCAATTCCATCGCTCTTACTTTAGGCGCTCCGGAGAGGGTTCCTGCCGGGAAAGTGTCTGCATAGATCTTGATGGTATTGCTTCCTTCCTTTACTTCCCCGATTACCCGGGAAACCAAATGGATTACATGAGAATAATATTGAATTTCCTTGTAAAAACCCAGGTGGACATTTTTAGTGTTTTTACTCAGGTCGTTGCGGGCAAGATCTACCAACATCACGTGTTCGGCATTTTCTTTTGGATCCTCCAGTAGTCTTTCGGCTAATTCTTTATCTTTTTCATCGTCTCCTGTCCGCTTAAAAGTTCCTGCAATAGGATCTATATAGGCTTTCCCTTTTGAAATGCCGCAATGGATTTCCGGACTGGAACCAAAGATACGGAAAGAACCGAAATCGAAATAAAAGAGGTAAGGGGAGGGGTTAATGGACCGCAGAGCCCGGTATACTTTGAAGTCGTCACCGGAAAAAGATTGACTGTAACATCTGGATAAAACAATCTGGAAAACATCTCCTCTTCTGCAATGATGAATTCCTTTCCTCACCATCTCTTTGTATTGCTCATCCGTAATGAATGAAGTTTCTTCTCCCTTAGCGGAAAAATTATAGGATGCGTAATTCCGGTTATTCAGTATTCCTAAAATTTTCTCCATCTTACTTCCTGTATTCTCTGTTTGATTTTCAATTATAGTCATGTCATTCTTAAAATGATTAACTACGATAATGAAGCGGTAAAAGATATAGATCATATCGGGAATAGTGCTCGCGGGTGTATCCTGAATATTGGGATCAATGTCTTCAAAATATTTAACGGCATTGTAGGATGTGTATCCGAAGAAACCGTTGTATCCGGTAGTGTTATTGTTTTCCTGAATTTCAAAGGAATGAATGAACTGGTCCAGTAAATCAGGGATATTCGTGCTTCCTTCGTTATTAATAGTTTCTTTTCCCCCGGAGGGAAAAGTCATTTTTATTTCCTTTTTAGTGACTTCAAACCGGGCTATCGGATCTACACCTATAAAAGAAACTGAATTTTCATTACCATGATAATCCGAGGACTCCAGTAAAACGGATTCCGGATATACATCCCTTATTTTCAGGTAAATGCTTACTGGTGTTTGCAGATCTGCCAGGACTGATTTACTTTGGGTCTTTATTATTGTCTTTTCCATCGTCTTATTTTTATTTGTTGTATTCAGGTTATTCGTTATTTACTGTTCGATGTATTGATATAAGTTTCCATGTCTTTATCCCCTCTTCCGGAAAGGCACAAAACGATTACATCTTCCGGGTTGAATTTCTTTTTTGCAAATATAGCTAAAGCATGTGCTGATTCCAGAGCGGGAATTATTCCTTCGAGAGAAGTCAATTCCAAAGCTGCCTGTAAAGCTTCGTCGTCGTCCACAGCCATAACTTCGGATCTTTTTTGTTTGGCCATATTGGCATGCATAGGTCCTATGCCGGGATAATCCAATCCTGCGGAAATAGAATAAGGTTCTTCAATCTGTCCGTCTTCTGTTTGCATGAGTAAAGTTTTTGCCCCATGAATGATTCCCTTTTTTTCTAAATGAATGGTGGCAGCCGATTCTCCGGATTCTACACCTTTACCTGCTGCTTCCGCCAACAAAATTTTTACATTGGGTTCGTCCAGATATTCATAAATAGTCCCTGCCGCATTGCTGCCGCCTCCCGCACAAGCCATAAGATAATCGGGAGTGTCGCGTCCTTCTTTCTCCGTCAGTTGCTTTTTTATCTCTTTGCCGATAATGGATTGCAGTCTAGCCACCATATCCGGATAAGGATGAGGTCCTACTGTCGATCCGATTACATAATAAGTATCGGACGGGTTAGAGCACCAGTCTCTTATTGCATCGTTGGTTGCATCCTTAAGGGTCATGTTACCGCTTACAACCGGAACAACTTTGGCTCCGAGCATTTTCATTTTCTGTACGTTAGGATGCTGCCGCTCTACATCCGTTTTCCCCATATAAACAATACATTCCATATTCATAAGAGCACAAACAGTAGCGGTAGCAACTCCATGTTGTCCGGCACCTGTTTCTGCAATGATACGTGTTTTTCCCATTTTACGGGCCAGAAGGATCTGACCGATGGCATTATTGATTTTGTGGGAACCCGTATGATTGAGATCTTCCCTTTTCAGGTAAATTTTGCAATTATACTTTTCCGATAAACGTGCGGCATAATAGAGTGGGGAAGGGCGGCCGACATAATCTTTTAATAATTGGTTGTATTCTGTTTGAAATTGTGGGTTGTTGATAATCTATTTGTAAGAATTTTTCAATTCTTCAACATTTGAATGAAGAATTTCAGGAATGTATGCTCCAACGAATTCTCCAAAATAACCTTCTTCGTTTACATGAAATGATTGTGACATATTATTTATTTTTAGTTTGATTTAATACACATAAAAAAGGCCTGTTGTGAGTTCACAACAGGCCTTTCGTATATTATTAGTATATTAACTAAGACACAGGGGATTTAACTCACTCTTTGGATAAGAATAAGCGCCACCACCAAAATGTATTAATTAATTGTATCATTGCTTTTTTTATTTCTGATGCAAAATTAGAAATTATTTTTTAAGAAACAAATATTTCTTTTGTTTTTATTGGTTAATCAATGGATATCCACCCGCATGGAAACTCTTCTGCTTTGGGTGGTGTAGCAGGAGGTTGTGTTAGTGCAATATTTAAAATACAATTCTGGTAGGATAATAAAAGATTTTTATCCAATAAAGATTGGATTGCTTGTTCAATAGCTTCATGGGAATGAAAAGAAGTATACTCGTCGATTATCTGATCTTGATTTTTATATTCGTCACAATAAGAAAGAATTTCACTTTCCAGTAAATTCAAAGAGTATTTTTCTTTAAAAGCTATTTTTCGCGTATCAGTTATTGTAACTATTCCCTGCAGATCTTTTTCATAAAACAATAAAGCTGAATTTTCAAGATAACAAGTAATCCATTCTTCAAATAACTTATCTATATCATAAAGAAGAGTTTTTGGATCCCCCAGTAAGATCCTTAACAAAGGATTTTTACGAAATTCATATTCTTTTTTTTTCTTCAAAGAAATAGACAAAGTCTGTTAGAATATTTTCTTCAAACGGATAGATGTATTTATAATATTCACGTGGTTGTAATTCCAAATTGTATTTTTCCGAGTGGGTATGATACTCGCTAAATCTATCGTATCTCAGTTTATTTAGTGATCCCGGAGGAGATAAATGTGTTAGTTTAGGCATAATTTCCAGAAGATCGTTGTACCAGTCGTTGTTCTCTTTCGGAAAATGATACATAATAGACCAGACAATATGTATTCCTAATTCCCGAGCCCATTTCATGACTTGCAAATTTTGTAATACATGCGTTCCTTTATTCATATGTTGGAGGAAGTTATTACTCAGATTTTCAATACCGGGTTGTAACCAAATGAATCCATTTGAATACAATTCCTGGAATTCATCCTTTTTTACTGTAGTGCTTAT
>JAJBTS010000287.1 GCA_020860885.1 Bacteroidales bacterium | reverse complement strand
CTTTGTCGGTTCGGTTTATTTATAAGTTTGTACTCCAGTTAGAAAGAAATATAATTACATATATGAAAAAGATTATTTTAGGATTATTGCTCAGTTTAACAACTCTTCAGATTTTTCCACAGATACCTTCTTTTGACAGCGATTCAACTCAGGCTATTTATTTTTCGCTGGATGATTGCCTGCAATATGCTTTCGGCAATAGTTTTAGTCGCAAAAATATGTTACTGAATGAATCGGTAAGGGAAGAAGTTTATAAACAGTCAAAATTGGAACGATTGCCCAATTTGAGCGCTTCATTAAATGAAAACTGGAATCATGGAGAAAATACCGGTTCTTCGCTGAATGGTAACTATGGAATTAGCACAGGTGTGACTCTTTACCAGGGAGGATCCATCACCAATACTATCGAAGAAAATAAATTGTTGATGGAACAAACTCAGTTGCAAACCCAACAGTATGAAAACGGTTTGGTAATAAACATATTGGAATCTTTTCTTACTGTTTTAGGAAATGAAGAATTATTAAAATATCAGCAAACCGTATTGGAGGCTAGTCAGGAACAGGTGCAACAGGGAAAAGCTCAGTTTGCTGCAGGACTGATCCTGGAAAGCGATTATCTGATGTTAGAAGCTCAGTACGCCAGCGATCAAACCAATATAGTAGATACGGAAATAGCCCGGGACAACAACTTATTAACCCTAAAAAGCTTATTGTCGATGGATCCTGAAGTGAATTTAAGAATAATTTATCCCGATACTACTTCTATTGATCAAATGATTCTGATTCCTACAAGGCAGGTAGTAATTGAAAGGTCGGTGCAGACTTTACCGGACCTGAAAATCAGTCAATACGATGTAGATATTGCGAATGTGGGAATTAAGATAGCCAGATCTTCTTATTTCCCTACAATTAGTTTAACGGGTAGTGTAAACACGGGGCACAATCAAAATTTCAAACAATTCGGTAGCCAAATTCGCGATAATCTGGCTGAACAAATAGGATTATCAGTGAGTATTCCTATTTGGGACAAAGGACGTACTAAACTGCAAACGGTACAAAGTAAGATTGCTCTTCAGCAGGCAGAATACAATCAGCAGCAGAATGATATTGAAATCAGGCAACAGGTCACTCAACAGTATCAGAATGTTATTTCCGCATTGAATCAATACAATACAAACGATATAAAGCAAAAAGCATATGCCAAAACTTTCGACGTTTACAGAGCATTGTTCAATGCAGGCTCGATAACGGCTGTCGATCTCCTCCAGCAACAAAATAATTATATAAGTGCTATGACAGACTATATTCAAAGCAAATACAGTTTTATGTTGCGTAGAAAAATACTGGATGTATATATGGGAGTAAATGTGACTATGTAAATGATTGTACAACATAATATTTAGGCTAATAAAAATAGATTAAGATGAAAAAGAAAACACTGATTATTATAGTAATTATTGTTCTTGTGCTGGTTCTTGGACTTATATTCTTCTTTCGTAACAGAGGCAGTGAGCTAATAGTGAATACGGCAACCATAGGAGAAGAAACCATATCGATCACTGTAACAGCTACGGGATATGTCCAACCGGTGGATCAGGTCGAAGTAGGAACTCAGGTTTCTGGTGTGGTGGAAAAAATATATGTAGATTATAATTCGCAGGTAACTAAAGGACAGCTTCTTGCCGAATTGGATAAATCAACTTTATCGGAAAAGGTTACACAGGCAAACGCATCTTTATTAAGTTCTCAAAGTGCTTTGACCTTAGCTCAGCAAAGTTACAACCGGACAAAACAGCTATACGATCTTAAGGCTGCTACTACAGCTTCTTTTGAGGATGCGGTCAACCAGTTGAATCAGGCTCAGACTTCAGTTGCGAACGCAGAAGCTAATTTGCATCAGGCTCAGGTAAATCTTTCTTATGCGGAAATTTATTCTCCCATTGATGGTGTCGTTTTAAGTCGTGCCGTAGAACAAGGGCAGACTGTTGCTGCCTCTTTTAATACTCCGACCTTATTTACGATTGCCAACGATTTAAAAAATATGCAGGTAGAAGCGGATGTGGATGAAGCCGATATCGGACAGGTTAAGTTAGGTCAGCAAGTTACTTTTACCGTGGATGCTTTTCCTTACGATACGTTTGAAGGAGAAGTGAAACAAATTCGTTTAGAAGCTGTAGTGACGTCTAATGTTGTCACTTATACGGTAATAATCAATGCTCCTAATCCGGATGAAAAACTTTATCCGGGTATGACAGCGAATGTGACTATTTTAACCCAAACGGAAGAAGGTATTGCTGTTCCTAACAGTGCACTGAATTTTTCTCCGGACGATCAGGCATTTCAGAAACTCCATTTTACAGCTCCGCAAACTCCGGTAGTCTCCCGGCATGGTGAAGGCGGAGTATGGATGGAAACCTCTGGCGGATATCAATACAATCCCGTTACTACAGGAATAAGTGACGGAGTGTATACGATGGTGAAATCCGGATTGAATATCAATGATAAAGTGGTGGTCTCAGTTGCAGAGATGGATAAAAATGAAGCATCCGGAGCCGCCGCTAACCCATTAATGCCAACACCTCCGAGGAGAAGATAATATGGAAACAAAGAAGGAAATATTACGGGTGGATAAATTGAGCCGTGATTTTGAAGTCGGAAGCGAAGTGGTGCATGCCTTGAAAGCTATATCCTTTACGGTCAATCAGGGAGAGTTTGTCAGTATTATGGGTACCAGTGGTAGCGGAAAATCAACTTTATTAAATATTTTAGGATGTCTTGATAAACCTACATCCGGGGAATATTATATTGATAATACTGCAGTGAGTGGAATGAGCAAGGATGAGTTAGCGACTTTAAGAAACCGGAAAATTGGTTTTGTTTTTCAATCGTATAATTTACTGGCTCGTACAACCGCATTGGAGAATGTGGAACTTCCTCTGCTCTATAACAATACTGTTTCTTCTAAAGAGAGAAAAGAAAAGGCTGTAGAAGCATTAAAACAGGTCGGATTGGAGTCCCGGATGGATCATATGCCGAACCAGCTTTCCGGAGGGCAGCAACAACGGGTTGCTATTGCCCGGGCCATCGTTAATGATCCTGTGATCTTACTTGCCGATGAAGCAACAGGAAACCTGGATACCCGAACTTCTTACGAGATTATGAGCTTGTTTCAAAAATTAAATGAAGAAGGGAAAACAATCGCTTTTGTTACCCATGAAACGGATATAGCTGTCTTTACAAAACGGATCGTTCAATTGCGCGACGGACACATAATCAAAGATGAACCGGTTCAGACGAAGTCGGCCCAGGAAGCCCTTTCTAACTTGCCTAAAAATGATGACTATTAATTGCTTTATAACAGGAGATAAGCCTTCGGCGGTAAGCAACTTCGTTGCAATTATTGTATCCGGCAAACTGTTAATAATTGAATATTATGAATATAATTAATTTAATAAAAATAGCCTGGGAAGCCTTGTTAAGAAATAAAACAAGGGCTTTGCTGACTATGTTGGGGATAATTATTGGTATTGGTTCTGTAATTGCCATGGTAAGCTTAGGACAAAGTTCCCAGCAGAGTATTAATAATCAGATTTCCACTATGGGTACAAACCTGATTATGGTGATGCGGCAGAGCCAGCGTCAGGGTGGAGTAAATATAGGTTCGGGAAACGTACAAACCCTGAAAGCTTCCGATGTAACGGCCATCACTCAGAAAGCTAAATATGTAGCTATGATATCTCCGTCGGTCAGTGCTTCCGGTCAGTTGGTTAATGGTTCCAATAACTGGCCCAGCCAGCTTCAGGGAGGGAATGAACAGTTATTGGCTATCCGTAAACTGGAAATAGCTTCCGGTACGAATATTACGGCAGATGATGTGCGTACGTATGCTAAAGTTTGTATTGTCGGACAAACAGTGGTCGACAACTTATTTACCAATGGGGAGGATCCTATCGGACAAACGATAAGGTATAATAAAACTCCTTTTAAAATTATCGGTGTTCTGGAACCGAAAGGTCAGAATCAGATGGGGCAGGATCAGGATGATATTGTTATCACTCCTTATACTACAGTGCAGAAAAGGATTCTTGCAATCAATTATTTACATATGATCTATGCTTCTGCCGTTTCGGAAGATATGGTAAGTGCTGCCAGTGAAGAAATCGAAGAAATTTTAAGAGAAGAACATAGAATACGACAAGGACAGGAAGATGACTTCAGGGTCAGGACCCAGCAGGAAATGTTAGAGATGATGGATTCAATCAGCGGTTTTTTAACGGTTCTTTTAGCCGCTATTGCTTCCATATCTTTACTTGTGGGCGGTATTGGAATCATGAATATTATGTATGTAACGGTAACCGAGCGGACCAAAGAGATTGGTTTGCGTATGTCTATCGGAGCCCATACGAAAGATATCCTGATGCAGTTCTTATATGAAAGTACTATCCTTAGCTTAATTGGCGGTACAATCGGCGTGTTGTTCGGCTTAGGTTTGTCTTACATAGCTTCGGTGGCATTAAACTGGCCTTTTGTAGTAAGTACTCCTACTATTGTATTATCTTTTTTGGTTTGTGCGGCTACCGGGATTTTCTTCGGATGGTATCCGGCTAAAAAAGCTTCATCCTTAGATCCTATCAATGCTCTGAGGTATGAGTAAACGAAATTATTTATCTTTGTGTAGAAATGAAAAGTATACATAAAATATCGTTAAGTTATAAAACAGCATTCTTTTTAGCTCTGGGCATTAGTCTGTTGATTAATATTCTCTTTATTATCATGTTTATTTATGGAAGAGAGTCTGTTATGCCTCCCGGAGGCGACAGGATCCGGCCATCCTTAAAAATACATATCACGCTTTTATATGTTTTATTTAATTTTTCGACAGCTTATATTCTTTATCTAATCAATTTTTTCCTGCTGAATAAAAATTATTTGCCTCATAGGAACTGGATGATTATTATTTCTACAGTTGTCGTCGCTACCGTTGTCTGGAGCTTATTTTTATCCGTAATCCAGATAGCTTTGATGCATGGGCCTCCTCCTTTGCCTATGATGTGGGGCGGTTTATTGAGAGATTCATTTATTGCCGTAGTTGTAACTTTGTCTTCTCAGCTTTTGTATGTTTCCAGGAAGCAGCAGCAAACTTTATTGGAGAACGAAACCCTTATGCTGGAAAATATGCGTTCGCGTTTTCATGCGTTGAAAAGCCAGGTAGATCCTCATTTTTTATTCAATTCGCTGAATACCCTGAATTCTCTTATTGCCATAGATAGAGAGAAAGCACAGGAATATGTACAGCAATTATCGAATGTGTTCCGGTATACGCTGCAAAATAAAACAGAAATAACTTTGGAGGAAGAATTGAAGTTTAACTCTTCTTATTGTCATCTGATGCAGATAAGATACGGAGATAATTTGCACATCGTTTATAATATTGATGAACAGTATCACCAGTATCTGATTATCCCTTTCAGTATTCAGACATTGGTGGAAAACGTAATAAAGCACAATGTGGTAAGTAATAAACTTCCTTTAACCGTTACTATCGCTACTTCAGATAAGGCATGCCTCTCTGTCTCTAATCCTGTTCAACCCAAAAAAGAAGCGGAGCGGGGAGAAGGTATAGGGTTGATTAATCTCCGGGAACGTTATCACCTGATGTGGAAAGAAGATATTGTAGTTAATCAGACCGATGATTTGTTCGAAGTACTGATCCCTCTAATCAAAAAAGATTCATGAAAGCGCTAATAATAGAAGATGAAATTGTTGCAGCAAAAGCTTTGGAGACTTTGCTGAAAGAAATTGTACCTAAGATACAAATATTAGGAATATTACAGACTATAGATGAAAGCATAGAATGGTTTCAGGAACACGAGAGGCCCGATCTGGTTTTTATGGATATTCATCTGGCAGATGGTTCTTCCTTCGCTATTTTCGAAGAAGTAAATATTGCTTGTCCTATTATATTTACAACTGCTTACGACGAATATGCATTGAAAGCTTTTGAAGTAAACAGTATTGACTATTTACTCAAGCCAATCAATAAAAAAGATATGGAAAGAGCGTTGGCCAAATATGAGAATTTCTCTTTTCATCCGGATGAGGGAGATTTATTGAGAAAGATTTTGGTAGATATAAAGCAAGAGAAGCAACAAAAGAAAACTCATTTCCTGATTCCGGAAAAAGACAAACTGATTCCGGTCGAAGTTAAAAATCTGGCATGTATTTATATCGATACCAAAATAGTAAAAGCCATTACTTTTGACCATAAAGTTTATTATCTGGAAGCTAATCTCGATGAATTAATGCAACAATTGGATCCGGAACTGTTCTACCGGGCAAACCGTCAATATATTATTTCTAAGAAAGCAATCAAAGATATAACTCTTTGGTTCGGGAATAAACTATCCGTTAATTTGAATGTAGATGTACCACAACGGATCCTAGTGAGCAAAGCCAGGGTAGGAGAATTCAAAAAATGGGTTGTCAGCAGTAATCAGTAATTAATAATTCGTAAATAGTAACAGCAACAATATCTTTAATTCCTAGAATAATCTCACTTTTTTAATACCTCTCTCAATAATAATTCCGGAAAAATCTCCGTTTTTTCGGGAAGAATCTTCATTTCCTCCGGAAGAATGTGCTGTTTTTCGGGAAGAATGTGTAAAAACTCCGGAAGAATCACCACAAAGTAAAGTAAAGAAAAAGAAATAAAAGAAAAAAGAAATACCCCCTTATCCCCGGCGGGGGGCGGGGCGGCGGGGGGGGGGCGCGGGAGGGGGGGGGGGGGGGGGGGGGGGGGCGGGTG
>JAJBTS010000077.1 GCA_020860885.1 Bacteroidales bacterium | reverse complement strand
ATCTATATGCTGTCCTTGATAGCATTGTTTCTCATGAACATAGATGTAAATACTACACTCCGGATTTACTTTTTACTATATTTTTTACCAATAACCAATCAATCCTCATAGGATCGATAGAAACCAGAATCATTCAATCCGGAAGGGAATTGGGGTGTTTTTATTACAAAGATCATCTTTTTATCGTCAAAGGGGAAAACCAGGATACTACCTTATTTTCTCCGACCACTAAGAAAGTAAATAACATCTTCTCCGAATCGAAAACAGGATATAATAAAAAGACAGATACATGGTTTCTGGATGTAGATGCTATACAAGATGATTCCTATTTCTACTGGTATTATTGGTATAAAGACGAAGAATTCATATTCGACACGAAAAGCACTTACTGCGATGAAAAATAATTCAAAATATTACCTGCCCCTAATCCTCTTTTGCATTTGTTCCATTCTAGCGAAAGCCCAACCGCCTGTTCCTGAAGTAGAAAAAGCATACAAAGAGTTGTCTCAAATTGTCGTAAAGGATAGCTTGTTCTTACAAGGAATTGATAATTACATTTTCGATTCTTTTTGCCCGGACATAAAAAATAAAGAAAATAAGATTTTTAATGTTTACTGCAAATCAACAGAGGATCATTACGATGTGCTTTTCTATATGGTTGGAATGCTTCAATTTCGTGATAACTCTATACCTCGGGGATACTTCGAATATAAGGATTATCTTTTTATCTGGTATGGGGCAGTACCCGGATTTTTCGGAAAAGTATCCAATCAGAAAAAGAAATTATCTTATATGAAGGGAGTTCCTCCGATCGTATCGGATCTGGCGACATTCACATTCAGCTATACTCAGGAAGAGATAAATTTAACAGGAATGAGCTGCTTTTAGAAACCATCTTCATTCGATTACTTCTGAATATTAAAACAAGCATTTATAAACAAAATTTATTTACTACCTAATTTATAACAATATGAAAACTCAAACCCGTTTACTAGCCTTGATTATTCTTGCAATGGTTAATTCTTTTTCCTTGCAGTTGGCCTGTGCATTCAGTTTTATTCCCGGAAACGAAAAAGGTTTCCTCTTCACCCCTCAAAGCTTGGGAACTTCCCTTCCACAACTGACCGATATGATACGGTATGGAAATATACAGGTAAATAAATACCACGGCCTGCTGGATTTCGGACTGGAACTGGAAGGATACCACGACCAGGATTTCGACATACCTATCTCCCTGAAGTATATCTCCGGCGGATTTATGCCCGGTAAAAGGCCTTCCTTCGTAGGATACAACTGGATCCTGAATTGCGGCGGGGTAATTACCCGGTCCGTGAATTCCAGTCCGGACGACACCAAAGGGCAATACCGCGATAAAGAGAGCGACGACTATCTGCTGGATGGTATGCTGGTGGCCATACGCGACGGACGTTACACCAGCTATCCGGACACTACCCTGATGAAATTCAATGTGGAGATGAATACCAAAGGAAAGGGAACGCCTTACGAAAAAGGGGATTTCAAGTACGATATGGAGCCTGATATCTTTACTTTTTCTTTCGGTAATTACTACGGACGGTTCATTATCGGGAAAGACGGTAAAGCCATCCTTCTGGAGGAGAACGGATGCAAAATAGACCTGAGCGGTTTAACCATCCAGTCGTACCATACGACGGAAGCTCCGGTGGCTTCCACTATTAAGATCACGACTCCGGAAGGCTTGTTGTATACTTTTGGAGGAACAGTCGAATGCCTGGAATATTTCATTCCCAACAATCCGGAGAAATGCAAAATTATGCCGAGGTACATCACTTCCTGGTACCTGAAATCGATCCGGTCCCTGAACAACGAACGGACGGTAACTTTTACTTACAAATCCAAAATGCTTTTGAATAAATACCGTTACATCGTATTTTCCGAATTGGTATCGGAAATAGTTATCGCCTGCCCTTCGCAGTGTTCGGGTTCGGGAAGCTTTGCAGACAGGGAGGAGGAAGAAGTAGAGAAACCCGTGATCAAAGATCAGATCTACACTCCTATCCTGGAAAAAATCTCCATGGATGGTTTTGATATAAAGTTCACATACAACGAAAATGCGTCTCCCTTCTATACCAGCGAATACAACAAATCGGTACGGCTTACCCGCATCACTTATTCGCCCCGTCCGGACAGATGGAAAGAAGATGCAATTTCGAATACAGGGAAAGCGGACAGTACTGCTTCCTTCGATCGGTCGACCAGGAAGGCCTCAAGCATCAGTTCTTCTACAAACTGAGTCAGACACTGCCCAATCCGACTACCCTTTCTATTGATCATTGGGGATTCTGGAACGGAGGATACGAAACCGATCTCAATGACTGGAAAGAGTATTGCAGGGAGATGAAAACCAAAAGGGAGACAAAAACGAGCACCTGCGATATAGGTTTATTGAACGAGATCATCTACCCTACCGGAGGAAAAACGATGATTACTTACGAGCACAACCGTTACAATACACATTTCTCACGTGCCTATTCCACTCCTACGAAACATATACTTACACAACCCAAAGCTTGCGGCGGAGCCCGAGTCAAAAAAATTGTCGACTATGAGATGCTGGATCATTCACGCCCTGTCAATACCCGGGAGTTTTTTTATCAGGATTCCTTGGGAAAAGAAACAGGTATTATCGGCAGCGAAGCCAAATACCAGGTAATAGAACAGTTGATTTTCACAGGTGCTCAAATGTGTTATTACGCTATAGAAAATTCCCTTGTTCCCGGAATGGCTGTCTGCCATAAAGCCATACAAGTTTATACGAAAAGCATCAGCGGCAACAGCTTCGGAACCAATAACCTTCTTTCGGAATATCATGTCGCTTACCCGTATGTAAAAGAAGTGATTAAAAACAACGGTTCGGTAGTATCCGAATATTCTTCCTGGCTCGATACTGCGGATGGAAACGATGTGGGCGTCAAGGTAACTTATATGTCTACCAGCCTGGGAAACTACGGCATCGCTGAAAAATACGGAACGCTTTTCACCAACGACAAATCGCGCTTCCGGGGAAAATTATTAAAAGAAACAACCTACGATAACGACGGTAACAAAGTACAGGAAATAGTGAATACGTACAACAGCAATGAAGCAGGAAATAAATATTTCGTTTCGTTGAGATCTTCTCCCAGAACCCTGGGTTATTATAAGATTTACCTTACCCCCTGCCTGCTGAAGAAACAAACCATTACCGATAAAAACAACCTGCAAAAAGAGATCAGTTATACCTACAATTCTTACAATTTCCTGCGCTCCGAAACAACGAAGAACAGCGACGGCACAGAGTATATGAAACGGTATAAATATATCTCAGACTATGCCCTGGCATCGTCTAACCCGGGTTACCTGAGCATACTGGCAGAAATGCAGGGAAATAAACACATGCTGAATTACCTTTCAGAAGAACAAACCCTTGCCAAGGTAAGCAACAGTTGGAAATTAGTAAGCGGAAGAATGGTGCAATACGGGAAATTCAACGCTATGTATAAACCCTCTAAAGAATATATCCTGGAAACCAACCAACTGCTGGATAATATCGAAGAATCTAAAACCGGTTCAAACGGAACACTGACCTTCAACAGCCATTACAAAGAGAAAATGAAATATGAAAGATACAGTTCTTCCGGCAATCCTCTGCACATAAAGAAAAACGATAACGAAGATATTGTCTATCTATGGTCTTATTCGGGTTTGTATCCTGTAGCGGAAATAAAGAATGCTACTTACAGCCAGGTTGCCGCCCAGATAGAAGGAGGCGAAACAACCATCAACTCGATCCATTCCGCCAAATTGTTGAATACCGCCGATTTCAGAAAAATAAATGCTTTACGTGCCGCATTAACGCTGGCAGAGATCACTACCTACGAGCATTTCCCTACTACCGGACTAAAAAGCATCACCGACCCGAGAGGAGTAACGACCCATTATGAGTACGATACCGCCAGGCGGTTGAAACGGATTTACACCCTGGAAAACGAAAAGTATGAAGGTATCCAGTGGTTTGAATACAACTACAAAAAATAAAGGATTTATGAAATAAGAGGATCAGATATCGAGCAGGCCTTCGGGGAGTAAAACATACAACCGCTTTTGCTCCTCGTCGATATGCGTGACCAGTTCATCGGCCGCAGGGATCAGCACTTCCGTATCTTCTTTACGAACGACAAACAAAGTATTCACTGTCGACTCGTCGATGTATTCGATCACACCGATCTCGCCTTCTTTTTCATCTACGATAGTGAAGCCTGTAAAATAATCCCAGGTATAAGAATCGTCGTCCGTATCTTCTCTTAAATATTCTTTGGGAAAATACACTTCTTTATGGGTAAGAGGACGGGCTTTCCGGTCCGAATCGATATTTTTCAACTGTATCAGGGCATTGGCGCCCGAGGTAAAACGGTATTCTTCCAACCGGAAAGGAACAAAAATACCATCGATCTCCAAAATAAGGAAAGGACATTCGCTCTCTTCGAACGAATCGTTGGTAAATGAGAAAGACATTTCCCCTTTTACCCCGTGAGGTTTATTGATTTTTCCGATCTTAACCAAATCTTCGCGCCGGATCATATTCTGGTAATTCGCGCTCCGAGAGCATTCAAACGTTTATCTATATCTTCATAACCGCGGTCGATCTGGTCGATATTGTGGATACGGCTGATACCTTGTGCACTCATAGCAGCGATCAGCATAGCGATTCCCGCACGGATATCCGGAGAAACCATATTAGCGGCACGCAAAGGGTAACGACGGGCAGAACCGATGACAGTCGCCCGGTGAGGGTCGCATAAGATGATCTGTGCGCCCATATCTATCAGTTTATCGACGAAGAACAAACGGCTCTCGAACATTTTCTGGTGAATCAGCACGCTGCCGTTGGCCTGGGTAGCCACTACCAGCAACACACTCAGCAAATCGGGAGTCAGTCCGGGCCAGGGAGCATCCGAGATCGTCATGATAGAACCATCGATAAAAGTTTCGATCGTATAAGAATCCTGTTGCGGAACAACAATATCGTCACCGTCGAGATCTACGGTAATTCCGAACTTACGGAAAGCGTCAGGAATCATTCCGAGGTCTTTGTAAGATACATTTTTGATTCGTATAGCGGAAGATGTCATAGCAGCCATACCGATGAAACTACCCACTTCGATCATATCGGGTAAAATAGTATGTTCACAGCCATGCAATTCATCTACACCGTGGATCGTCAGCAAATTGGAAGCCAGTCCTTCGATCTTTGCGCCCATCTGCAGCAGCATTTTGGTAAGCTGTTGAAGATAAGGTTCGCAGGCAGCGTTGTAGATGGTGGTAGTTCCTTCTGCCAACACGGAAGCCATAAGTATATTGGCGGTTCCCGTTACCGAAGCCTCATCCAGCAACATATATTCACCTTTCAGACCTTCCGTTTTTACTTCGTAAGCCTGCCTTTCCGCATCGTATTTAAATTCGGCGCCCAGTTTTTGTATTCCCAGGAAATGAGTATCCAGACGGCGGCGGCCGATCTTATCTCCGCCCGGCTTAGGGATGATGGCATAACCGAAGCGGGCTACCAGAGGCCCTACCAGCATAACCGATCCGCGAAGGGAAGTACTTTTCCTGAAAAACTCCTCGCTCTGAAGATAATCCAGATCGATATCATCGGCCTGGAAAGAATAAGTACCGGGAGAAGGATGATCCGTTTTAACGCCCATCTCGCCCAGAAGGACAATCAGGTTATTCACATCCAGAATATCGGGAATGTTATGGATAGTTACTTTCTCAGCCGTAAGCAAAGTAGCGCAGATTACCTGCAAAGCTTCGTTCTTAGCACCCTGGGGAGTTATTTCCCCCGACAACTTATGTCCGCCTTCAATGATAAACGATGCCATGATAGAATGAATTATTTATTTTGACGTCTGGCCAGATTCTTATTCTTTTTAGATAAAATATCTTTGGATTCGGTTAATTTATGCTCCTCTTCATCCAGGACGATCTGTCCTCTTGAAAGTTGGTTCAGGTCGTCAAAGATCTTCCTGTCGTCGACCACTTCTTTGTTCCAGGTCAGGAAAGACTTTTTCATGTGGTTGGCTAGAAGGTCGATCAGATATTCTTTCTGTTCACCTTCCGTATAAGCCATAGCCTGTTGAATCATACTCTCCAGGTTTTTCCCGTAATGTTTATAAGTAATACGGCCTTGTGTATAAGGAAGTTTATCCGGTCTGGAATACATATCTTCCCTTTTCAGCACTTCGTAAGGATAATCGATATCCAAAGCGAAATCGGACATGATAGCCAGATGATCCCACAGAATATGTTTGAAGTCGTTCACATCCCGTAAATGAGGAAAAAGGTTCCCCATAATATTGATGATAGTATTGGCGCATCGTGTCCTGTCTTCCCTGTCCGGGATAGAGACGCAATAGTCTACCATATTCTGAATATTTCTTCCGTATTCGGGTAAGGCCAGTCTCTTTAATTTAGTATTGTATTTCAATCTTGAAGTCATATATATATTTTCATTTAATTAATTCAATCTTTCTGATTTATAATAGATTTATAATAGAAAGGAAAGTCCACAAAGATAAAATAATTAAACGATTCCACCAAATCGGGACAGTCGCCAGTGAACAGTCGCCAGTGAACAGTAAGCAGTGAACAATAGGCAGTGTTTAATAATTTTCTGATTATTATTAACTGTGTGACTGGTGACTGATGACTGGTGACTGTTCAAGGTTTTTTGTATATTTGTTGTTTATATATGTAAAATAATAGAGATGTTATTTCAGAAAATTGGTAAATATAAAATCTATAAGGATGAAGATTCTTGTAAAATAAGAT
>JAJBTS010000232.1 GCA_020860885.1 Bacteroidales bacterium | reverse complement strand
ATATTAGGAGATCAGTAGAAAATAACATCAGAAATGATTGCATAAAAGAGATTGGGAATCCAGGTAGCAGCAAAGGAACTCATTAACCCAGATATGGCAAAGGAAGAAGAAATCTGCATAAACAAGATATAAGAGAAGCTCAGGAGTAAGCCGATACCGATATTCATACCCATTCCACCCTTCATTTTCCGGGACGATAAGGAAGCTCCGATAATAGTTAAGATAAATGCAGCAAAGGCCATTGCAAAACGTTTATGATATTCTATTTCAAAGAGCTGGATATTACCGATCCCCCTCTTTTTCTGACGATCGATATACTCTTTTAATTCCGGGGTAGTCATCTGTTCACTATCATACACGGAAATCATAAAATCGGATGGAATAATAGTCAGCGTAGTATCCAGTGAATTTCCGGAAGATAAAACTTCTTTCATGCCGATAAAATCTCTTATCATGTAGTCTTTTACCGTCCAGTGATACGCTGAATCCCAATGAATCTGTTGTGCAGTAAGCCTGGATTTAAGTTCTTTTCCTTCAAACCTTTCCAGAGAAAAGCGGTATCCTGTATTACTATTGGCATCGAAGCGGTCGAAATAAGCGATAATATCCGGTTCTACTTCCAGTTGTATATTTTGTTCCCAGATCGTTCGTTTGTCTTTCACATATTTGTTTTGAAATTCGATCCGGGTAATATTGGCAGGAGGAATTATATAGCTGCTTAACAAAAAAGTCATCACAGCAATTAAAGTCGCCGATACCATGTATGGACGAAGCATTCTTCTGAAACTTATTCCATTGGATAGGATAGCGATAACTTCCGAATTGTCAGCCATCTTAGCCGTGAAAAATATAACCGCAATAAAAACAAACAGCGGGCTTAACAAATTAATGAAATAGGGAATAAAATTAAGGTAGTAATCAAAAATAATAGCTTCCGTAGGTGTTTCGTTTTTAATGAATTTATCTACTTTTTCATTAAAGTCGAACATCACACAAATGGAAATAATCAGCACTATAGCAAAGAAATAGGTGCCAAGAAATTTTTTGATGATATACCAATCTATTATTTTGAGTCCGGGAATCTTCATTCTTTTTATAATCTGTTTTGAAGTTTAGGAGTCATACTTATCTTCCAGGATGTAAAATCTCCTTCTATGATGTGTTTGCGTGCTTCTTTTACCAGCCAGAGATAAAAAGCCAGATTATGGATAGAGGCGATTTGCAAAGCCAATATTTCGTCTACCATGAACAAATGACGAAGATAAGCTTTAGAATACAACCGATCCACCTCCGAGGCTCCATCTTTTTCAATCGGGGAGAAATCCGCTTCCCATTTTTTATTACGCATATTCATTATCCCTTCTTTTGTGAAGATCTGGCCATTTCGTCCATTTCGTGTAGGCATGATACAGTCAAACATATCCACACCTCTTTCTATCGCTTCCAGGAGATTTGCAGGAGTTCCCACGCCCATCAGGTAACGAGGCTTATCTTTAGGGAGGATTTCATTGACGATCTCGATCATCTCATACATTTTCTCTGTAGGTTCACCGACTGCTAATCCGCCGATCGCATTTCCGTCCGCGCCTTTAGAAGCTATAT
The DNA here is from genome assembly GCA_020860885.1 of Bacteroidales bacterium. Lineage (GTDB taxonomy): Bacteria > Bacteroidota > Bacteroidia > Bacteroidales > Azobacteroidaceae > Azobacteroides. Next base: position 5,252 of record JAJBTS010000232.1, on the reverse strand, counting down.
TCTCTGCTGCTTTTATTCGTAAATCCTTGTATACGCAACCTTGAACGATAGGGAAGAGTGCTTGTGAATAACCGTATTTACCTTCGGTTTCATTGAAGCGTTTCAGACATCTATCCAACCAACGTTCTGTTAATTGCAAAGAGTTTTTTGCATAGTTGTAGTCTGCATCACCCGGAGTGCATTCGTCGAATGCCATGATAATATCCGCTCCGATACTCCTTTGGATATCCATTACATTTTCGGGTATGAAAAGATGCTTCGAACCATCAATGTGGGAGCGAAATTCAGCGCCTTCTTCCTTCAGCTTTCTGTTTTCGGAAAGAGAAAATACCTGAAAGCCACCACTATCTGTTAATATCGGTTTGTCCCAACCATTGAATTTGTGCAGTCCTCCTGCTTTCTCAAGAATGTCAATGCCCGGGCGCAAATACAAATGATAGGTATTTCCTAAAATTATTTCTGCTTTAATATCTTCTTTTAACTCAGAAAAATGTACTGCTTTCACTGTTCCCTGTGTACCTACAGGCATAAATATGGGGGTTTCTATGGCGCCATGGTCCGTAGTAATTAACCCTGCTCTGGCATTCGATCGCTTATCTGTATATTGTAATTTGAATTCCATAAATAAAAATCGCACAAAGATAGTCTTTTCTGCTTTATTTTATGACTGTTAAAACATAATCCTTTGTCACCAGATAATCAATAAGAAAAGAATTATTTTCTTTTGTTCTGGTTTCTCTACCCTCTAACTGAGCCCATTTATACATTTCCGGGACAAATGACCGGATATGAAGTTGTGTTTTAAATTCAATATCTGTATGATTTATTATTTTAAACATAGATTCTTTCGCTGACCAATGTAAAAGCAGATGAATCTCTTCTTTCGCTTTCGAAATGCCTTTTAATTCCTTTTCCGACATAACCCGATTTTGTAATCGGGTTATTTTGGGTGAAATACATTCTATATCGATGCCTACTTCATGATCTTTACTCAAGACAACAGCCACATATCCTTTGGTATGACTGATACTAATATAGTAACTCTTATCCGCCAGTTGCGGTTTACCTTCCGCAGAGTAAATAATTTTTTTTTCTTCTCCCAGAAGTAAATATATTAAATAACGAACCGTCAGACGTTCTACTTTTCTGGATTCACATTTATTTTCTACGTCCTTACTATACCACTCTTTGTGATTAAGCATAGATAAGAGTTCATCCGATGAGTATCGAACAGGAATTACTCCTACAATAGAACTCCGGTTATTTTTAGAAAGAGTCATTTCAATTCTTAATTGTCTTCGTTTTTTAATCCAGACAAGCTATAAACAATTCGTTTATCTATAAACAAATACCCCAACGATCCTATAGCCAGCAGATCACTTAGAATATTGCGGGCGGTATAATAATTAATCCGGGCAATTTTTCTGAATTGATTGATTGTGATATAGGGATTTAGATCCAGATAGTTCAAGAGTTTTTCAACCGGTTTGCTAATTCTGATATGAGTACCTTGCATGATTCTTATCTTTTTCCATGCCAATTCCAATACTTCAGGAGCCACAATGTTTTCATCGGCTATGCGTATGTATACCTGCATTAAATTATTTTTATCAGGAGCTTTATGTGGCTTTTCCGAACTGCTTTTTACTTTTATTTCCAACACAATTCTTCCTTCCAGATTCCATTCTTTTGCTTCAAATTCAACTTTAGGCTTACAGTACATATCCGAAGCGGCTTCTATCATGTAATATTCCTCTTCACTTCTGATTCCGGCAATATTTCCGTTATCCTTAACACCGATAAGTAAAGTACCACCATCGGTATTGGCAAATGCAACCAAAGTTCTTGCTATCTTTTTACTGTCACTAATTTCAAATTTAAAGTCCAGTTGTTGGTGTTCCCCCTCAGCAATGAGATCGTATATATGTTTATTTTTAGCCATTCAGAATACAAAAATAAATCTTTTTCATAATTTTGTTTGTTAATATACTATAAGATATGTCAGAACTATCTCCACTCATAGTAGATTTAGCATTAATTCTTGTAACCGCAGGAATATTTTCATTGCTTTTCAAATGGTTAAGGCAACCTGTAGTCTTAGCTTATATTGTTGCTGGAATCGTTTTGTCATTTTTTATTACACCGGATGATCCTCAATATGAAAATATAGAAACATGGGCCGAAATTGGCATTATATTCCTTCTCTTTGGGCTAGGATTGGAATTTAATTTTAAGAAACTATTGGCAGTCGGCCAAACGGCATTCATTGCAACTATTTTTATTGTTGTTTGCATGATCGGAGTAGGATATTTTGCAGGTATCCTGTTTGGCTGGTCACACATAACCAGTCTGTTTTTAGGAGCTATGTTAAGTATGTCTTCTACCATGATAATCATTAAAGTTTTCGATGATTTAAATCTGAATAATAAGAGCTTTAGCGGAATAGTATTAGGAATTATTATTTTAGCTGCCTTGCTTGCCGTTTTATTAATGGTTTTATTATCCACGATTGCTGTAAGCCAGAATTTTGAAGGACAGGAAATGCTTTTCAGCTTATTCAAATTAATATCCTTTCTCTTATTCTGGTTTCTTTTAGGAACTTACCTTATACCGACTTTCTTAAGAAAGATGAAAAGATTTCTCAATAATGAGACTTTACTTATTTTGTGTCTTGCTTTATGCTTGGGAATGGTTTTTTTAGCCGTTCAATTTGGCTTCTCTGCTGCGTTAGGCGCATTTATGATGGGGTCTATTTTATCTGAGACATTAGATTCGGAGAGAATCAATGCTATGATTTCTCCAATAAAAGATTTTTTCGGCGCTATTTTCTTCGTTTCCGTAGGTTTAATGATTCAAGTTGCCTCTCTGGGTGCATATATTGTACCTATTTTGATTATCAGTCTTATTGTAATCGTAGGACAGATCATTTTCGCAACTTCTGGGGTATTATTGGCGGGTCAAAACCTTAAGACAGCTTTATTTTCAGGGTTTTCGCTTACTCAAATAGGGGAATTCTCGTATATTATCGGAGGATTGGGAATAAGTCTGGGAGTAATAGAGAATTCGCTTTATCAAATCGTCGTATCTTCTTCTATAATAACTATTTTCTTAACTCCTTATATGATAAAATCAGCAGCGCCGGTATACAATTGGGTGGATAAAAAATTACCTCCCGGATGGAGGAACTTTGTGGATAGGGAGATTTCCGGGGCTCACCCCATCAATCAGGAAAAGACCTGGAAAATTCTTATTAAAGAGATTACATTCGGAACCGTTTTTTATTTTCTGATTTCTATTGTTATCATTTACTTTTCTTTCCAGTTTGGGGTGCCGGTACTGGAAAAATATTTACCCGGATTTTACGGCAAAGTCTTATCTGCATTTTTAATCATTTTGTTTATAGCTCCGTTTTTAAGAATGATAATAATTCAGAAAGATCGTTCTAAAGAATTCAAAAAGCTTTGGAAAGGACACGAGAGCTACAAAGCTCCTTTAATTTTTACAATCGTTTTCAGAGTAATATTGTGTATTGGCTTAATAATGTATGTACTTATAACCTTATTTCATCCGCAGTTTGTATTGGCATTACTTGTTGCGACTCTTCTATTACTATTTTTCCTGACTTCCAAACGATTAAAAAAGGAAACCATGAACATGGAGAAACGTTTCGAAGAGAATCTCAATGAAAAGGAACGATACGATGAAGCCCAGGCAATTATTCCAAAAGGTTTTGAAGATCATGTTTTGGAAAGGGATTTACATTTATCGGATTTCATTGTGAAACCGGAATATTCTATTGTGGGAAAAACCTTGAAAGAGTTGGATTTCAGACAATATTTCGGGGTTAATATAGTATCGGTTATACGCGATAATATCAGGAAAAATATTCCGCACGGAGGAGAAAGGATCTATCCTCATGATCATTTGGTCGTATTAGGAACGGATAAGCAAATGGATTTATTTCAACAACGTATACAGGAAAAAAATAATCCTGATCTGATACTATCTGTCAATGAAGAAAATAATGTGGAAATTAAACAACTGGAGATAGAATCTCATTCTTCCTTGATCGGAAAAACAATAAAAACATCTTGTATTCAGGAAAATTACGATTGTCTGATTGTCGGACTGGAAAGAAATAATAACTCAATATTAAATCCCGAAGTGGATCTCTTATTTGAAAAAGGGGATATCCTTTGGCTGGTAGGAGAATACCGTAACATTAAAAAAATAGAAAATTTATGACTTTTTTAGGAATTATTCCCGCACGCTATTCTTCTACACGTTTTCCCGGAAAACCTTTGGTAGAGATGTTAGGTAAAACTATGATACAGAGAGTCTATGAACAGGTTTGCGAAGTCCTGGATGAAGTGGTTGTAGCTACGGATGACGAGAGGATATACAATACCGTAAAGAATTTTAACGGCAATGTATTAATGACTTCTCCAGAACATACCAGCGGTACAGACCGATGTTATGAAGCTTATACCCTACTAAATAAATCCTACGATATAATTATTAATATTCAGGGAGACGAACCGTTTATTAAGCATTCCCAGATTAATTTATTAAAAAAGTGTTTCGAAGATGAAGCTACGCAAATAGCTACTTTGATTAAGCCTTTCTCTGCTACGGATGATTTTGATAATCTTTTTAATGCAAATACACCCAAAGTAGTAATTAATAAAAGACAGCAGGCGATCTATTTCAGCCGCTCGATCATACCTTATCTCCGCGGATTAAAACATACCGAATGGCTAAAAAATAACGTATATTACAAGCATATAGGTCTTTACGCCTATCGTTCTGAAGTATTAAAAGAAATAACTTCTTTACCTCCTTCTTTATTAGAAAAAGCTGAATCGTTGGAACAACTTCGCTGGATTGAGAATGGTTACACTATAAAAACAGGAATTACCCATGAAGAAACAATAGGCATCGATACTCCGGACGATTTGGAAAAAGCACTGAAATATCTGGAAAAAACTATTAAACAATAGGCTGTATTGCATATTCTATATAATAAATAAATAGACACTAAATTTTCGCACGTGTGATTTTTTAAAATCGTGGTCGCATTTGAAAAAATGGGACGTGCGAAAATTCCGGAACCACTGCATTTTTTTATCCATAGAGGAGGAGGTAATTACTTATTTATTCTTAAAAGAAAAATAAAAAGAAGTTCCCAATTTTCCCCTTGACGTGCCCCCCAAAAGTTGGACAGCTAAAACTTGTCCTTCTTATGTTTATAA
>JAJBTS010000344.1 GCA_020860885.1 Bacteroidales bacterium | reverse complement strand
TTTTCCTTTATTTTCTTTAACACATCTATATAACCCAGAAGTTATTTTTCCTGATCAGAAATCAATCTCTGATCAGGAAACAAAAGAGAGGTTACTGGAAAAACCCGGTGACCTCTCTTACATCTTCCCATAGCATAATCTTATGCTACAGTATAAATTTTAATTTCAGGAGCTTTATCAAACAAGGGTGCCAGTTCTTTAACAACATCATTATTGAACAAATCTGTTTTCAGATAGGCATTTGCATCTTCTGTGCTTTCGAAACCGTGAAGAACCTGAACATCTTCGTCTCTGATAAGAAGTTCTTTTGAAGTAGCGCCTTTGATTTCGTCCAGGAACGGTTTTTTGTACGTGTTGTAAACTCCTGCTGCTGCCAGTCTGTTTGTATTACTTACAAACATTGTAATTTCTAAATAAGCTTTTGTCATTTTTTTAATTATTAATTATTAATTATTAAAACATATATATTGCCATGTCGTAGCTTGCTAAATATAAGCTTCCGCTCGTATAGTAATACAAAGGTGCAGTTTATGGAGAGATATCACAATGTAAAAAAAAGAATTAAAATGGTAAATTTGAGTAATGAGAAATATTTTAGTTATTCAAAATCAAAGAGAAGAATTGATTTCACTGATCTACAAATTTCTTGTAGGGGATTTGGGGATTGTAAGTTCTTTTAGGCGCGTTTCTAAAGGAGAAGAGAAAGGTTTGGCTTATTTAAACACAGGAATCTCATGGTAAATTCAGGAACCGATTTTTCTGAAATCGCGGGGAAGCATATTCATCTGTCTTTTGAAAAACTTTACAAAATAAGAAGGATCTTCGAATCCTAACTCAAAACCTATCTCATTTACATTCTTATCCGAATACGACAACAGTCGTTTTGCTTCGAGGGAAATACGTTCATTGATTATCTCAAGCGGTGTCTGATGTGAAATTTCCTTCGTGCAATTCGTAAGTGTTTTACCGGATACATTCAGTAAATCGGCATATTCTGCTACGGTGTGAATGTGGTGATAATGAGTTTCAATAAGTTGCCTGAATTTGACAAATAATATATGGGAAGGATTATTTATGGAAAGTCCGTTGCAATCCTTTCTTATCCCAAACCGTTGAATAACAATAAAAAATAAGTTTAGGAGGACTTTAAGGTATTCGCGGTGAGCAAATTGATTGGGGGTCCACATCTCTGTTTGCATTTGCGTCACAATATTCTGAAGTTCTCTGCTGTCGGATTGTTTGATCCGGAAAAGAGGTTCTTTTTCAAAAGAATCGAAAATATTATGTTTCAGGAATATATTTATATAATTTTCATTATCTGCTATAAAGGATTCGTTGAAATGGATAATGCAACCGTCGAATTTATTTTCGTCAAAATGGTGTATCTGTCCTTTTGAAATAAAGAATATCGTATTCTCATCGACTTCATATTCATTAAAATCGACATAGTGTTTTCCTTTTCCCGACATAAACCAAATAATCTGATAAAAGCTGTGCACATGAGGCTTTTGTGTATGCGCTCCGCTACTGATCAGATAATCGTTCAAAGGATATATCTCAAACTGTAATTTATCCGGTTCGTTTTCGTGTAAATGGTACTTTTGTATTTTTGTTTTATGTGATACCGCCATCTCTTTTATAGATTTATACTGAGATATATTTCTAGTATAAAAACAAAAATACATCTAAAAGTTGATTCCGTAAAATATCTTTATTTCTTTAGCCAGATATTTGTAATCTCGGATATAAACATCTGATGTTTTGCCGACTCTTTATCGTAAGATTCTTTTATGATCTTTTCTTTATAAGGAGAAGTCAGATTCTCATAATGCAGCTCCTGTACCAGAATCTTACGACATTCGATAATCATACGCGCCTCAGCAAAACTCATCAAACCGGAAGATGTTTGGATGGGTGTAAGTCCGGCTTCTTTAATTTTATCGGTATCTCTACCTGACCGGGACCCGCAAATACGTAAAGCATGACGATATTCTTCCGGAAAGAAACTAAGTGTAAAACTTTCTTCCTGTTGCAGAAACTGGTAGGTATAGCGTGTATCGCGTATAAAAATAAAAGTACTGGGCCTTTCCCAGATATAACCGATACCGCCCCAACTGGCAGTCATGGTATTAAACGACTCTGATGTTCCTGCTGTTACTAGCATCCATTGTTTACCAATAAGTTCAATAACATTATCCGGTAGTTCTTTAGGATCCAGACGTTCGTATCCGGATTGTCCTTCTTTCCCATTTTCCATATTTTCTGAATTTTCAGTTGTTGTTTCACTTCCGGCATCTTCCGTACGGTTATTGGTACAAGAAAATGTCATTAAAACGAAGAATAAGTAAGGTACTAATAATTTAATTTTCATGGCTGAGCATTTATAATTCATCTTTTTGTTGTCTTAACAATTATTTTTGTATTAAGTTTTTAGCATGAGAAAACCATTTCTCCAGATTATCCGACAAAATGGTCAGAACAACAGCGGTCATAACCAGAACAATTCCGACTGCCAGATTTAGTGTAAAAGCTTCATGAAACAAGATCACACTGATAGCAACCGCTACCATAGGTTCCATAGATCCTAATATAGCTGTAGGGGTAGATCCGATTAATTTGATAGAATAAACCAGTGTAATCAGAGATATCGCGGTTGTGATAAGTCCGAACAGAGATATATTTATTGCCACTTCTACCGAAGGAATAGCCTGAAAAGTTCCACGGATAAAAGATTTGAACAGAAAAAATAATGAACTGAAAGCTATGGAATAAAAAGTTATTTTTATTCCCTGCATATTTCTTACATTCGATTTATTAACCAGTACCATATATACGGCATAAGACAATGTAGACAATAATATAATTAACAGTCCTAAAGGAGACATTTTCCCATCTCCGCTTCCATTCAATACCATTACTCCCGAAAAAGCCAAAAGGATAGCGATCCAGACAATACGGGATATTTTTTCTTTAAATCCAAAGCCCATAATTAATGCAACCATAACCGGATACATAAAGAGTATTGTAGATGCTACACCTGCCGACATATAATCGTACCCCAAAAACAGAAATTCCGAAGAACAGGAATAGACAACTCCTAAAAAAATGAGCGTACCGAGTTCTTTACGTGTGACTTTTAAATCCATCTTAGTAAATACCAGATACAATCCTATCATTACGGCACTGATCATAAAACGGTAGAAAAGGGCCGTATCAAAAGAGAAATTCATTTGTTTAAGAGGAATAGCAAACAAAGGAATCATTCCAAAGGTTACGGAAGTTGTAATTGCCAGACTATATCCTTTTACTTTTGTACTCATACATTGAATTCATTATTTTTTTAGCTCGCAAAGGTAATGTTTTTTTACAGAGAAAAGAGAAAATCACAGCAGAAGAACTCACTTAGCTAATTATAGTATTTTCATAGCTCAAATTACCTAATTTTTGCGATTGATGTTACTCTTTTATATGCAGACCTTTGTAGAAAAAACAGGATGAAGGTTACAATTAAGACGATAACAAAGATAGCATTCAAGGAAAGCTTTCATGAACAATTGGTGAATGGCAAGGGTTTATACATTAATCTCATATACGAATAAAAACAACAAATTTTAATTTATAATAAACCGATTAAAAAATTTAAACATGGGAAAAATAGCTATTATTTATGGTTCTTCAACCAGTAATACACAAAATGCAGCAGAAGCGATTGCTGAAAAATTATCCGGTAATGAGGTAACTTTACTGGATGTTTCTAACGTAAAAGCACAGGATCTGGAAGATTATCCGAACCTTATCCTCGGCACTTCTACATGGGGCCTAGGGGATCTTCAGGACGATTGGGAGTCTTTTCTTCCCAAATTAAAATCTATGAATCTGGAAGGGAAAGTTGTCGCACTCTTTGGTTTAGGGGATTCCGGTTCTTATCCGGACAGTTTCGTGGATGGGATGGGTATTCTTTATGAAGCCATCCAGGACAAAGGAATAAAACTGATAGGTCAGGTTTCAACAGAAGGATATGACTATGAAGATTCCAAAGCAGTGGTAGACGGTAAATTCGTCGGTCTGGCGTTGGATGATGACAACGAATCAGATAAAACCAACAATCGTATATCGGCCTGGGTTTCGGAGATCAGCCAACAGCTCAGCAGTTAGCAGTTAGCAGTCAACAGTTATCAAGGAGTGGTGAACTACGAAATCTATAGTATGTTTACTGATAACTGTTGACTGTTAATTGAAATGCTTTCCGATTTTTTTCACTTCATTTTCAAAGTCTTCACTTCGAACCAAGGCTTTATTACGTAAACGAGTACGATAATTATAAATTGTCTTAATGGAATAATGCAAAAATTCTGCTATTGCGGAACTATCGGTAATTCCCAATCGAATAAGTGCCAACATGCGTAACTCGGCAGTCATGCTATCGTCTTTTTTCAATTTAAATTGTTCCTCATCAGGTAATAATTTATTTAATTCCTCCACGAAATTTGGGTAGAGATTCAAGAAAATCTTATCGAATAGTCCATAGAGCTCTTTCAACTCATTGTCTATCATATCCCTTGATTTGAGTATCTTATAAAGATCTTCCAATTGACGATCCATAGCTTTTTTATTAAGCAGGCTTTGGTATTTCTCCATTTTTTTTACATACAAAGAACACACATGCAAGAACTGCGTAATATAAGTTTCTTTCAAAAGATTGGATTCAGATAACTCTCTATTCATATTGACTGCCTCTTCATTGATCTGATTTAACTGAGCGTTCGTATCTGACAAACTTTTTCTTATTGCGGCCAATTTATTCATCTGACGGTAGATATAAATAATACCTATTATCAAAAATACAGCAATTACTCCTGTCAGGATAGCTAAATAGAAGAAACGGTTTTTTTCTTTCTCTAATTTTTGCTGGTATGATTTTTCAATGATCGGGAAGAACTGAGAAGCTTCAATCATCCGCATATTAAAATTGGTAAAAATCGCATCTTCCATTGATTGGGATATGTATTTATACGCCCGCTCGATGTCGTTTGTCTGATAACAGGCAATAGCTAAAGAACGAAAAGATTCATGCTCCCGAACTGCATTTTTGACATCACCTATAGCAGAAAGAGCAAAATATTTTTTCTGCATCTCATAATTATTTTCTCCACGATAAGTCCGGCCTATACTATTAGCCAGCATAGCCTGAAGATGGCTTCCTTCTTCTGCTGCGTCAAATAAAGGCAAAAGTATATCGCGAGCTTCTTTCGAATGTTCTGTATCCGACAATTTCTCGGCTACCAGAAAAGGATATACGTTTGAATTTTTATCCGTAGCCATCAACAAGGAGTCTTGATAAAGGAAATATTCCGGAGGGAAAAAATCGTTTGAAGCCGAATAAAAGAGATACAACTGTTTGTATACAGAATAATAAGACGTAAGTAATCCGTGTTTATAAGCTTGCGGGCGGATAGAATCCAATGCTCTGACGGCATCGAGATACAATCCTTCGGTAGAGTAATGACGAATCAACGAGAGTTTGCTTTCAGTCAACCAAGAAGGGTTATTTAATTCTTTTGCAATGCAAATATTGTCATACAAAAACAATTTTGCTTTTTCAGGAATATAATAATTGTATTCGGTATGTAAATCCTTATTGATCTGATATCATTGCTCCGGAGAAAGTTGGGCAACATCAAACATGCTTTGCAACTCTGCGATTTTCTGTTCTTTCTTTTGAATGTACTGGTTCTGGTTTGCCATAGTCCGGTCAAGTTCCAAAAAAATCGAATTCAACTCATTTCCTTGTGAATATGCTATGAAAGGAGTTAAACAAAAAAAGAATAAACAAAGGAGTTTGAACATGTTATTTCTCAATTATAAAGATATGGAACAATACAAATATACTAACTAAATCTTTAACTTCAAAAAAGCTGTTATACAGAAACAATTCACTACTTTTGCACAAAATTTCGGTAATGATTGATTTTACATCCCTTTTAGATTATCTGAAAAGTTGGGGTATCGATTTTACATCCATTCTTGACTACTTAGGAACTTTTGCTTTTGCCATAAGTGGTATTCGCCTTGCTTCGGCCAAACATTTCGATTGGTTTGGAGCTTATGTAGTAGGAATAGTTACTGCCGTAGGAGGAGGAACAGTCAGGGATATACTACTGAATGCTACTCCCTTCTGGATGGAACAACCCTCTTATCTGATCATTTCCGGATTTGCTGTTCTTTTTGTAGTTATTTTCCGGAAACAAACCATCCGGCTCAACACTCCTTTTTTTATCTTTGATACGATCGGTCTCGGATTATTTGTGGTAGTAGGGATCAGCAAAACTCTGGATTTCGGATTCCCGATGTGGGTTGCCATCGTTATGGGAACTATTACAGGGTCTTTCGGAGGTATGATTCGGGATATACTTATCAATGAAGAGCCGCTTGTTTTCCGAAAAGATATTTATGCTTTGGCATGTGTTTTCGGAGGAGTAGCCTACCACATCTGTTTACTGTTCTCTTTGGCAACCATTCCTACTCAGATTATATCAGCAGTGACTGTCATCGTTACCCGGTTATTGGCGGTAAAATACAAGATCAGTGTTCCCGCACTAAAAGCAGACGATTAACAGGTCTTTATTCAATGCGGGAATAATCTCTCCTTTCTTATAAACGTTATCAGCGTTTGATAATTACTTTACCTTCGCTTCCTACCTTTAAGTAATAGGTTCCTGAGATATAGTGAGAAAAATCAATCATCAACGAAGTGGAAGTTATTACATCCTGATAGATACACGAACCGGTTTGTGTATAAATCCATACCGGAGTGTTTGGCGTTACATCCCTCACATACAGGGTTTCGACAACCGGGTTCGGATAGACACAGAGTTTATTTTCAGCCACCAGATCTACACCCACCGGATCTACGACACGTCCATATTGATTATTTAGAAATTCAACCAATTATATAT
>JAJBTS010000104.1 GCA_020860885.1 Bacteroidales bacterium | reverse complement strand
ATCAACTATTATACTACCAAAGAAAAATCATCTTATGGATGGTGCATCAACCAGGCTTGTTCTTTTAAGAATAATCAATCTTCCCTGCAAGTAGATGGTAACCTTGCGTATTTTAATACCGGCGATTGGAATACCCGAATCAACTTTTATGAAAAAAATGTTCTCTATGCTAACTTCTTCTCTAATTATTATGGTAAGGGATGGAGATATTCCCTAGTTCTGAAATGGCAGATTGTAAAACCTCTGACATTTTATTTCAAATGGGGATCTACCCATTATTCCGACAGAGAAAGTATTGGCTCCGGCACAGAAGAAATTCAAGGAAAAATTAAAACAGATATTTATGGTTCAATCAAATATAAGTTTTGAAGCATTTCTGACTATCGTTATTTTTATGTATTTTTAACGGCTAAATATTACTTACCATGAAAATCCTATTAAAAATCCTTATTACCCTATATCTGTCTCTGATAGGAATTTATTTTTCTTTCGCTCAAAATTCTCTGGATATATACAAAGACGGATGGATAGACTTTAATAAAAATGGAATTAAAGATATCTATGAAGATCCAAACGCCCCCATGGAACAAAGGATAGAAAATCTTTTATCTCAAATGACGATAGAAGAAAAGACCTGCCAGATGGCAACACTGTACGGTTCGGGAAGAGTATTAAAAGATTCATTACCGACTCCGGACTGGAAGAAAGAAGTTTGGAAAGATGGAATTGCGAATATAGACGAACAGGCAAACGGATTAGGAAAATTCCGGTCTTCCTTATCTTTTCCCTGGATTAATAGTATTGATAACCGTCAAACCATACAACGTTGGTTTGTGGAAGAAACGCGTTTGGGAATTCCCGTTGACTTCAGCAACGAAGGTATCAGAGGCTTATGTCACGACCGGGCAACCATGTTTCCGGCCCAATGCGGACAAGGAGCCAGCTGGAACAGAGATTTAATAGCTAAAATTGCAGAAGTCACAGCCAGGGAAGCTATTGCTCTGGGATATACCAATATCTATTCTCCCATACTAGATATTGCCCGGGATCCCCGCTGGGGAAGAGTAGTTGAAACCTATGGGGAAGATCCATTTCATGCCGGGGAATTAGGTTTGCAGATGATTAAAGGACTCCAAAGCCATGAGCTTATTTCTACTCCGAAACATTTTGCGGTTTACTCCATACCTGTAGGAGGTAGAGATGAGGGTACACATACCGATCCCCATGTGGCACCGCGTGAAATGAGAACTTTATATTTAGAACCTTTCCGGAAAGCCTTTGTGGAAGGTGGCGCTTTAGGGGTTATGAGCTCTTATAATGATTATGACGGAATTCCTATTACCGGGAATTATCATTTTCTTACCGAAATACTCCGTGGCGAATATGGTTTCTCCGGTTATGTCGTTTCCGACAGTGAAGCTGTTGAATTCCTGATGTCGAAACACCGGGTAGCCAACGATTCTGTCGAGATGGTAACTCAAGCCGTCAATGCCGGATTGAACGTTAGAACCAATTTTACTTTACCAGAGCATTTTATTCTGCCATTGCGCAAAGCCATTCAAGAGAGAAAGGTATCCATAGAAACCATCAATTCCAGAGTTCGGGATGTTTTACGTATCAAATTTCTGTTAGGACTATTTGATAATCCTTACAAAGGCGATAAAACGGAAGTAGAAAAGATCGTGCATAATCCGGAACATCAGGAAATAGCTATGCAGGCAGCAATACAATCATTTGTTTTGCTTAAAAATGAAAACAATCTTCTTCTGTTATCCAAAAACTTAAAAAAGATTGCCGTAATCGGGCCTAATGCCGATGAAGTAAAAAACCTTATTTGCCGCTACGGACCTGCTAATGCTCCAATACAAAGTATCTACAAAGGCATTAAAGAATACCTGCCCAACGCAGACGTCCAATATTCCAAAGGTTGTGATATTATTGACAAATACTTTCCGGAAAGTGAATTATACTCTGTTCCTCTGGATAAAGAAGAACAAAAACAACTCGATGACGCTGTGACATTGGCTAAACAGTCTGAGGTAGCAATCTTAGTTTTGGGAGGGAACGAAAAAACAGTCCGGGAAGGTTTTTCCCGAACGGATCTAAACCTTATGGGGCGTCAGCAACAATTATTGGAAGCTGTTTATGCTACAGGTACACCTATTGTCTTATTACTAATTGACGGAAGAGTTGCTACTATTAATTGGGCTGATAAACATATACCCGCGATAATACATGGTTGGTTTCCCGGAGAATTTATGGGTCCTGCTGCTGCTCAGGTGCTATTCGGAGATCACAACCCCGGAGGGAAACTTGCTGTAACGTTTCCGAAATCCGTAGGGCAAATTCCTTTTGCATTCCCTTTCAAACCGGGCTCTGATTCCGAAGGAACGGTCCGGGTGAATGGTGCCCTTTATCCTTTTGGCTATGGATTAAGCTATACCACATTCGAAATAAAAGACCTAGTGTTGTCGAAAAACACCCTTCTACCGAATGAAAAGCTGTCTGTTGAGGTGAAAGTAAAAAATACAGGTCTCCAACCAGGCGACGAAGTGGTACAATTATATATCCGGGATGATGTGAGTAGCGTAACTACTTACGATAAAGCTTTAAGAGGGTTCGAACGTGTATCCCTATCTCCGGGTGAAGAAAAGACAGTTACTTTTGTCCTTACTCCGGAACATCTGGGATTGTGGAATAAAGAAAATCAGTTCCTTGTCGAACCCGGAACGTTTACCCTTATGATAGGAAATTCTTCCGAAAATATTTTATTTGAGGAAAAAATCTATGTTGAAGAAGGTGGTGTATAAAAAGTTCTCTTTTTACTTACCATTTATGGTTTTAGCTTCTTGCCACAACACTTCCATTTCATTCAGGGTCATATCTTGTAAAGATTTTCCCTGCTCTTTTGCTTTTTGTTCCATATAATTGAAACGAAAGATAAATTTTTGATTGGTACGTTCCAGAGCATTATCCGGATTAATCTTATACAAACGGGCAGCATTGATCAGACTA
The DNA here is from genome assembly GCA_020860885.1 of Bacteroidales bacterium. GTDB lineage: Bacteria > Bacteroidota > Bacteroidia > Bacteroidales > Azobacteroidaceae > Azobacteroides. The sequence continues at coordinate 3,966 of JAJBTS010000104.1, read as the reverse complement.
AAAAACAGATCACCGAATTCCCCTTCCATCTTATCTTTATCCAAAGAAGCTATCTCGGTTTTCAGTTCATTCATTTCTTCCTGAACTTTCTCCCATACATCCTCCTTTTGGTTCCAGTCAAAACCGGAATTACGAGCCTTATCCTGTATACGATGAGCTTTAGCGATGGAAGGAAGAGAAGCAGGCACTCCTTCTAAAACGGTTTTATTACCTCCTTTTTCTTTCAGTTTGATTTGTTCCCAGTTCAACTCTACCTGACCGGCAGTTTCAGCTTCCGTAGTGCCAAAAACATGCGGATGCCGAAAGATCAGTTTGTCGCACAATGCATTACAAACATCTGCTATATCAAACTGTTTCTTCTCTTCAGCTATTTTAGCATAAAAAATAATATGCAAAAGAACATCTCCCAGCTCTTTCATTACTGAAGAACTCTCTTTTTTTATGATGGCTTCACACAACTCATACACTTCTTCAATGGTATTGGTGCGTAAACTTTCGTTGGTTTGTTTTTTATCCCACGGACATTTTTCTCTCAATTCATCCAATATATCTAATAAGCGGCCAAAAGCCTGCATTTTATCTTCTCTTGTATGCATTAATTATTATTTTTAACTCTTAATTCGTAAGTTCTGAGACCCTCTTCGAGAAATTTTATGTATTCTTCTATATCTTTATCATACGCTCTCCAAGGTCCTATCGGCATTCCTTGATTATCAAGCAAAACGTAATAAGGCTGTGCATTCGCTCCGAATTTCAGGCGTTGCAAATAGCTCCATTTATCCCCTATTGTTCTCAATTTACTGATTTTTCCATATTCTTCCACTTCTATTGTTTCCGGAAGTCTGGTCTTATCATCCACATATAAAGATATAAGAACATAATTGTTATCGATAATTCCTTTTACCCGGGGATCCGACCATACCGAGGCCTCCATTTCCCGGCAATTGACACATGCATACCCGGTAAAGTCAATTAAAACAGGTTTATTATGTTTCTGTGCATATTCCATACCTTCTTCATAATCGTAGAATTGAGGATGCACTTCTCCATTATATAAATTAAAATCCTGGGTATACAGAGGAGGAGGAAAAGCGCTAATCGCTTTCAGAGGAGCACCCCACAACCCGGGAATCATATAAACAGCAAAAGCAAAAGAAGCTATGGCTAAAAATAACCGGGTAACGGAAACACTTTTAAGCTCGCTATCGTGTGGAAATTTGATTTTACCCAATAAATAAAAGCCTAATAATGTAAATATAACGATCCATAAAACCAGAAAAACTTCCCGGTCTAAAATCCTCCATCCATAAGCCAAGTCAGCTACAGACAAGAATTTCAATGCCAAAGCCAGTTCCAGAAAGCCCAAAACTACTTTTACTGAATTTAACCATCCTCCGGATTTGGGAAGATTTTGTAGCAGAGAAGGAAATACCGCGAAAAAAGCAAAAGGAATTGCTAAGGCCAGACCGAAACCAAACATTCCCACTGCCGGACCGACAATACTTCCCATACTGGCTGCCTGAACCAGCAATCCTCCGATAATAGGTCCCGTACAAGAGAAAGATACCAGTACCAGAGTAAAGGCCATAAAGAAAATACTGAGTAGTCCACTGGTAGATTCCGCTTTACTATCCATTTTATTTGCCCAGGATTGAGGTAATGTTAGTTCGAAAGCACCGAAAAAAGAAATAGCAAATACTACCAGCAACCCGAAAAAAATCAGGTTAAACAGTGCACTGGTAGAAAGCTGATTAAGGGCACTGGCTCCAAAAATCATCGTAATCAATAAACCTAAAACCAGATAAATTACAATGATTGATAATCCGTAAGTAGCCGCATCGGCTATCGCTTTTTTTCGGTTTGTCTTTGATCGTTTCAAAAAGAAACTAACAGTCATAGGTATTATAGGCCATACACACGGAGTAAGCAAGGCAATCAATCCTCCACCGAAACACAAAAGAAAAATAGTTAACCAGGATTTATCTGTTTCATCCGCTCCTTCTCCATAGTTGTTCAATTCACTAATTACCGGCTTCCAGAAATCAGTCTCCATCTGATTTCCGGCAGAAGTTATCAAGGTATCAGGAATCACATTATTTTCAGTTGCAGAATCGTCTGTGATGATTTCCTCTTGCGTCGTTTTCTTCTCATCTCGCGACTGAGTTTCTTTAGCAGGCCTTATAGCAAGCAGAGAAGCAGGCAAATTCTGTTTGCTTAATGAAAATTCCTCCTTCCCGGGAATACAGAATTCATCATTACAAGTCATATAATCAATGTATCCTTCAATCAGGAATTCATTCGGATTAGTAACCTTGATACGCTGGGTAAAGCTGGGATTTTCTTTATACCAGCTAACATTCATACCAAACAAATCATCAAATTCTGTTGTTATTCCGGTAAGAGTTGTAACTTTGTCAACCAATTCGACTCCTTTCAGATTTTCAAATATAAAAGTGGTCGGAAGAGGCCCGCCGGGAGGCATATCTAATGTATAAAGATGCCAGTCATTATCAATAGATGCATTAAATACGATATCGCCTTTTTCATTGATGGAATAGTTCCATTTAACAGGTTCCTGAATTTGGGCAAATGATAATGAATAAAGGAAAAGTGAGATAATTAGAAAGTATACCCGCTTAAACATAACTATCTTGTATATTTTAATTGCAAATATATAAAAGATTAATCAATTAAATATGGAAACAGACGACCAAGTAAAGAAAAATTCGGGAAATAGGAAAAAGTGGCTTGCAATCATTATTGGCATTGTTATCGTAGCTTTAGCTGTTTTCGTCTATGTGAAATTTTATTTTGTATGGGGTGAGGGAGTAAAAAACGGGCAGTTGAATTACGTCGTGTACAAAGGCTATATATTTAAGACCTATGAAGGCAAACTAATACAAGCAGGATTACGTTCCGGCAACGTAGGTGGTTCTATACAATCAAACGAATTTGAATTTTCCGTAGCAGATAAAACTATTGCTGAAGAATTAATGCATTCCGGCGGATATGAAGTAGACCTTCACTACAAAGAATATCTCGGTGCATTGCCCTGGAGAGGCAACAGTAAATATGTAGTAGACAGCATCATAAGTCTTAAACCTCGTCAGGAATCTTATCCTTAATAAAATACAGAAACAGATATAATTACGAATTGATGAGAATAGATATAATTACTGTAATTCCCGAAATACTTACAGGCCCGTTGAACCAGTCTATTTTGAAAAGAGCTCAGGAAAAAGGTCTGGTAAAAATACAGATTCATAATCTGAGAGATTATTCCGTAGACAAGCATCGAAAAGTGGATGACTATCCTTTCGGAGGACAAGCCGGAATGGTTTTGCAATGTGAACCTATCGACCGGGCCATCTCTTCTTTGAAAGAACAACGGGATTACGACGAAATTATCTATACCTCACCCGATGGAGAGAAATTCAATCAACCCATAGCAAATCAATTATCTTTATATGAAAACCTCATTATCCTTTGCGGACACTATAAAGGTATAGACTACCGTATCCGCGAACATTTGATTACACGCGAAATATCCATAGGCGATTACGTCCTGACCGGAGGTGAGTTGGCGGCAGCAGTTATGTCGGATGCTATAGTCCGTCTATTACCGGGAGCTATAGGAGACGAACAATCTGCCCTATCTGATTCTTTTCAGGACAATCTTTTAGCTCCTCCCGTGTATACCCGTCCTGCCGATTATAAAGGATGGCAGGTACCTGAAATACTTCTTTCCGGCCATGAAGCAAAAATCAGAGAGTGGGAATTCCAACAATCTCTCGAAAGAACCCGCCAATTAAGACCTGATTTATTAGATTAAACTATTCTTTTACTCTAAAATATTAAGATTCTGTTACGAAATTAAATAATCTTTGATTTCGTTTACATTTGTTTTGTCTATTTACAAAATTAACTTAATTTTGTTCATTATTGACCTTCTGAATTCTTAAAGGC
>JAJBTS010000426.1 GCA_020860885.1 Bacteroidales bacterium | reverse complement strand
TATTAAGAAAGTCAGTGCAATATCTTACAAAGATAAAGAAATGATTGAAAGAAATATAGTTTTCAGGATAGAATTATTACTCCTCTATCGTAATGGATGTTTTAACATGATCCTCTTTGAGAATACTGATTCTACCATCTACCTCCAGGATAGCAAGAGCAATGGTTGTAATATCCCCTATTCCGTTTTTACGACCTTCCTGTTCCAGGTCAGCCTGGGTTATTTTATTCTTTTTCATTTCTTTTTCATTCATTTTTCCATGGCGGATTAAAACGGCAGGACTTCCTTCCATCAGATTACCGAAGTTTTTTGATTTGTATTTCCACCACTCCAATATTTTATTTACCACCATTAAAGTTAATGCAGCAAATATCCCACCCGCCAACGAATCATTGGAAGCTCTCATTACATCGCCTACTACTTCACTGATCAACATAATAAAAACCAGATCAGCAATGGATAATTGCCCCAACTCTTTTTTTCCTAATACCCTTAGCCCAGCTATAATAAAAACATAGAATAAGGCAGAATACAGAATCGTTAAATGGATATTTTCAAACATTTTTTAATTCAATTTGGTAGAAAAGGGAGTATAAATACTCCCTTTATTTCCCCGTGAATACCCTTTATCATCTCTGTAGAATGACTCTATTTCGATGTAAAGAGTACACAAGGCTGTGGAACTCCATAAAATTAAAATCTCGACGGAAGTAAATAGATCCCATCCTTCATTGCCGGAAATCTCCAAATCCTTCTCGTAGTCGGAATCTTACGTTTTTTCGAACCGTCACTCCCATTGGAATATTTCTCTTCCTCCATAAATATCATATTTGCGATTTTATGAATTTCAGAGTTTTGTACACTCTGAAACGAAAACTCTTCCAATCCTCCTTTCTTTCGAAAATCTGTTAATGTAATGCTTTGTATTTTCATGTTAAGATTTCAATGTATTAATAAGAAGACTGGTCATTCTAAATGACTATTAAACTCTATTTCGCGGTTACTTTCCAAATAACGCGGGCGGCGTCATCACTTACAAGCAGTGACCCGTCAGGCATTACAGCTACGCATACAGGCCGACCGTATACTTCACTGCTATCTAAATCAGAAACAAATCCTGTTAAAAAATCTTCAGCCGGAGCAGAAGGTTTCCCATCTGTAAACGGAACAAACATAACTTTGTAACCCGACAATTCGGATCTGTTCCAGGAACCATGTTGTCCTATAAACATTCCATTTCGATATTTTTCAGGAAACTGATCTTTATCGTAAAATACCAGTCCTAATGAAGAGGTATGCGAACCTAACGGAACCTCGGGCACAATGGTTTTTTCTACCAGATCGGGTCTCATACCTTTCATTCTCGGATCTTCTATCGGTCCGAAGTAAGCGTAAGGCCAACCATAAAAACCTCCTTTCCGAACACTGGTTGCATAATCAGGAACTAAGTCGTCCCCCAACTCATCGCGTTCATTAACGGTCGTCCAAAGAGCTCCCGTCACAGGATTCCAATCCATACCTACTGGATTGCGTAAGCCCGCAGCGAATATTATCTCGTTTTCCCCATCCAGATCTACTTCTAATATGTTAGCACGCCTTATTTCTTCATCCAGTCCGTACTCAGCATTATTGCTGGCAGAACCTACAGATATATAAATCTTGGTTTGATCGGGATTAACAATGATATTGCGTGTCCAGTGGTTGTTATAACCTCCCGCTGGAAGGTCTACTAATTTCTCTCCTCTTTCCATTATTGCCGTATCTACCGGATTGTAAGGATATCTCATCAGGCCATTTGTATTAGCTACATAAAAATAATTATTCACTACGGCCATACCCAAAGGCTGGTTCAATCCCGTCATATATACGTACCGGCTTGTATAACTTCCATCCCCTTCGGTATCACGGAACAGGACAATACGGTTAGCGCTACCAAAATTCTGAGATTCCATATTACTTTTTGTTTCTTGATCCATCTCGGTTGCTTTAGGAGTTAGTGTTCCTGCCTCCGAAACAAAGATATCTCCATTGGGCGCTACATAAATCCATCGCGGATTAGAAAATCCGTCAGCAAAACGGGTTACTTCAAATCCTTCCGGAGCAACTGGTTTTTTTCCATCTTCCCATCCTAAAACTTTACTGTAATTTCTTACGGATTGCGTTGCATAAGGTTCCGGTAATTCTAATGTGTCTATTTGGGAATAAACATTCAATAAAAAACTTCCTCCCAGCACGAGGATGAACATAGATAAAATTTTAGTGTATACTCTTTTCATATTTCCGGTGTTTTGATATATTTCACTAAAAAAATAACAATACGGCATTCATTAAGTTTGAAAAAATCTTTTTTTTAACTTTTTCAGTTCTCACTAATCCTTAAAATTTCAATTTATCTCACAACCAAATAGCGGTTAAAATGTTGTTAAAATAAATAAAATAATAATCACATTATACGGTAAGACTATGATTATACGCAACAAATTCAAATTATTATTTCTTTTTACATTTGCCTGTCTCACAACAACCGCACAAGAAAAGCTTCCTTTATCACCAACTGATTCCATTCCTGTATCTTCGGCAACTTCCCAGGAAGTGGTTATAACAGGATATCTGAAGCCTCAGTTCAAACTGCAAACTCCTACTTCCGTATCCATTTTAAGTAAAAAAGACCTCGAACTGCAATCTTCCCAAAGTATGTTGCCTGCAGTAAATACGGTGCCGGGCGTAAGGATGGAAGAACGTTCACCGGGAAGTTATCGTTTGTCTATCCGGGGCAGCCTGATACGTTCACCTTATGGAGTAAGGAATGTAAAAGTGTATTACAACGATTTTTCCCTGACGGATGCAGGAGGAAATACTTACCTGAATGTACTCAATGTCAACGATCTTTCCGGAATTGAGGTTTTGAAAGGCCCTGACGGAAGTCTCTTCGGAGCAAATTCAGGAGGAGTAGTTTTCTTAAGATCCAATGTAGATACACTTTCTACACTGAATATTCAAGGTTACGGAGGGTCTTACGGACTTTTCGGAGAATCTTTCCACCTTTCCAGAAACACAGGAAATCATTTTTGGAGCATACGGCAATCTTTTCAACGAGCCGACGGTTACAGAGAAAATACCCGGAACCATAGATTATTCATTCAACTCTCGGACAAGTGGCAATACAAACCCGGTAATTCCCTGGAGTTTTATGCTTTTTACTCCGATCTCGATTATTTTACGCCGGGAGGATTAACCCATGAACAATACGTTGAAAATCCAAGGCAGGCCCGTCCTGCTACGGCTACTATGCCCGGATCGGTAGAGCAGAAGACCAGAATATCAACCAAAATGTACTTCGGAGGAATTCATCATAAAATGAATTTTATGAATCATTTCTCTCATCAGTTCTCCATCTGGGGGAATCACGTAGATTTCATTTATCCTTTTATTACCAACTACGAAATAAGGAATGAAGACAATTGGGGATTGCGTACCTTTCTATCCTGGGATACAAATAAGCCTTATTACGCGACATGGAACGCTTCCGCAGATATAGGTCTGGAGGGTCAAAGGCTGGTAACAGATGCTTACAACTACGATAACCATGCAGGAGAAAAAGGAGATATCCAGGCTTACAATAATATTTTGAATTATCAATTCTTTCCTTTTCTCCGCGGAAAGTTCCGATGGGAAAAGATTTTAGTAGAAGCGGCCGTTTCCGTGAATATGAATGGTTATCATTTCCGTGATATTACCCTGCTAAAAAAAGATTTTCCACGCGAATGGATGCCGCATATTGCTTTAAATTACAGGATCAGCGATCCGGTTGCTTTAAGATTAACCTTTAGTAAAGGATATTCTATTCCAACGACTGCAGAAGTCAGACCGTCTGATAATAAAATTCATTACAACCTGAATGCAGAGAAAGGATGGAACATAGAAACCGGAGTGCGGTTCGCCTTCCTGAACGGCAGGCTGTCAGGAGATTTATCTGTCTTTCATTACTTACTTCAGGATGGTATTATTTCACAAATGGACAGCCTGGGAAATACTTATTTTATTAATTCCGGGAAGATCCGGCAGATAGGAGTCGAATATTCTTCTTCTTTCCTGTTGATTCCTTATTCACCTTCACATCCTTTCCTCAAAAAATTAAGTTGGAATTGCAGTTATACCTATGCACATTATAATTACGATCAGTATAAAAGCAATGGTAATGATTATTCGAACAACCGTGTGGCCGGTATACCCAGGAATGTATTGATCAATAGTCTGGAATTAAATTTCCCGTTTCAGATTTATTGTTTCATCCAACACAATTACACCAGCAGGATCCCTTTGAACGACGCAAACTCTGAGTTTGCCGATTCGTATCATTTATTATCCGCTAAATTAGGAGCACACCTGGATACAAAACCTTATCTTCCTTCTTCTGTACATTTCTTTGCAGACAACATATTAAATCAGAAATACAGCCTGGGGAATGATTTGAATGCATTCGGTAAAAGATACTACAATGCAGCTCCAACATTTAATTTCCAGATAGGAGTAAAATGGGAAATATAAACTTAAACCAATGGCGAATAAGATCTTAAGATTATAAACAGGAAAACAATTCTTGTTAAAGAAAGAACCTACACCCAAACGTATTTGTTACAACTAAAATAAAATATAAAAAAAGAAATTATGTATCACAGCAATGGAAATTATGAAGCTTTTGCAAGGGCTAAAAAACCGGAGAACGTGGATCAGAAATCCGCTTACCTGGTAGGATCCGGACTGGCATCCCTGGCTGTCGCGGTCTTCTTAATCCGCGATGCTCAAATGAGTGGAGAAAAAATTCATATTTTTGAAGAACTACCTTTACCCGGAGGAAGCCTGGACGGTATCCTTCAACCCACACGGGGATTCATTATACGGGGAGGACGGGAAATGGAAAATCATTTCGAATGTTTATGGGATATGTTCCGTTCGGTTCCTTCCCTCGAAATTGAAAACGCTTCCGTTCATGATGAATTTTATTGGTTGAACAAAGAAGATCCTAATTTTTCCAAATGCCGTGCTACAGTTAACCGAGGAGAAAACGCTCAGACAGGTGATAAATTTACTTTATCCGATAATGCTGTTCAGGAAATTATGGATCTGTATCTGAAATCAGAAGAGGAATTAAATGACAAACGTATCGACGAAGTATTCTCCAAAGAATTTTTCGATTCTAATTTCTGGCTTTACTGGCGTACGATGTTTGCTTTCGAATCGTGGCACAGCGCTATGGAAATGCGTCGTTATATCATGCGTTTTATTCATCATATCGGAGGGCTTCCCGATCTGTCGGCTCTAAAATTCACTAAATACAATCAATACGAGTCATTGGTAATGCCTTTAGTAAAATTCCTGGAATCTCACGGAGTCAACTTTATGTATGAAACAGAAGTAAAAAACATTCTTGTAGATACGAATTCCAATAAGAAAGTGGCGCGTAAAATTATTTACGAAAAAGATGGTAAAGAAGAAGAAATAGAGCTTACTGAAAACGATTTGGTATTGGTAACCAACGGTAGTATTACCGAAAGTTCAACTTACGGAGACCAGAATAATGTGGCTCCGATGAATAGTTCTCCCGGAGGAAGTTGGAGTCTTTGGAAACGCCTGGCTGCACAAGATTCTTCTTTTGGTAATCCGGATAAGTTCTGTGGAGATATTTCCAAAACGTATTTCGTATCGGCTACAGCTACAACATTAGATATGAAAGTGCCTCCGTTTATAGAAAAGATCTGTCAACGCGATCCTTTCACAGGGAAAGTCGTTACAGGAGGTATTGTAAGTGTAAAAGATTCGAATTGGCTGCTGAGTTGGACACTGAACCGTCAGCCGCATTTCAAAAGCCAACCCAAAGATCAACTGGTAGTCTGGATCTACGGTTTGTTTCCGGAAGAAAAAGGAAACTATGTAAAGAAAGCTATGAAAGATTGTTCGGGTGAAGAAATTGCTCAGGAGTGGTTGTTCCACATGGGCGTTCCGGAAGGAGAAATCAAAGAGATGGCAGCCAACTCAGTAAATACGATTCCTTGCATAATGCCGTATGTAATGTCGTACTTTATGCCACGTAAGATCGGCGACCGTCCTCTTACTGTCCCAACAGGTTCTGTAAATCTTGCGTTTATCGGAAACTTCGCCGAAACCGAAAGAGACACGGTATTTACAACAGAATATTCTGTCCGCACAGCTATGGAAGCCGTTTACCAACTTTTGAATATCGACAGGGGTGTTCCGGAAGTATATGCCTCTGCTTTTGATATACGCGCCATATTAGCTGCTACATCCCGGCTGCTGGATGGAAAGAAAATATACGATATGAAAGCTCCTTTCTTTATAAAATATCTGGAAAAGAAAGGTATCGAAAAGGCCAAGGGGACAATGATTTTCGATATGCTGAAAGATTCAGGACTTATTTAATTATATAAAAAATGACTGTCCCAGATATAGAAATTAAAAGAGCCTACGATACGGTCGGCCCTGACGATGGTTACAGAATTTTGGTCGATAGGTTATGGCCCAGAGGAATAAAAAAAGAAAATCTTAAATTAGACCTCTGGCCAAAAGATTTAATAGCTGTTTCCACAGAACTTCGTGAATGGTTCCATGAAGATGAGGAAAACAGATGGAATGAGTTCAAACAGCGTTATGAGAACGAATTGGAAAAAGATCCGGGACTACCGGAATTTCTGAATGATATAAAAAGCAAAAAGAAAGTGACTTTACTATACGGATCAAAAGATACAGTCCATAATCAGGCTGTAGTATTAAAAGAATTTCTTCAAAAGAAATTGAAATAGAAAAAGAGAATGGCCAAAAAGTAAATAATCTCGTCGTCTGGCCCCCAACCCCTATGACTGACGTGCCCCCCAAAAGTTGGGCAGAAAGTTCTTTTTGGATTTCCTCATTTTATGTTGATATCTTTGAAACTCAGATTCTATATTTTTACAAAACGACACTCTTCCTGAAATTATTTTCAGTCTTCCATCAAAACACACTCTTACTT